>JABXIR010000028.1 GCA_013372965.1 Gammaproteobacteria bacterium | reverse complement strand
TCAGACGCCAGATCGTACAAGAAGGCATCGCCACCCAGAGGAAACAAGATTCGCTTACCACCATCAGTCCAACGATAGCTAACGATGCCTGTGCCACGTAGACGAAGACGCTCTCGGCGAGCCTTCTCTTCGTCGGAAAGCACTTCACTGCCGGCGTCCAATCGATCTGAGTCAAAAAGCAGTCTTTGCTCGCCCGTCTCGAGGTCAAATTCCCAGAGGTCGAGTTGCTGAGCATCAGACTCTTTGCCACGTAAAAACGTGACGCGCTCGCCGTCAGGCGATAGAACGACGCTTCTGACCGTTGCGCCATTAATACTCGGCGACATAAAAATTCGTTCAATCGAAAGCGGCTCTGCCACACATGCGACAGCGGCGAGGCTGAAACCTGCACCCATCACCCATCGTTTTAACATTGTTATTATTCTCCCTTGCAAGCACACTCGCTATCGTCGCGAGTTGCGTTTCTTCATCGTATTAGACTTGCGAGTATTACCCGTCGTTGGGCGGGCACGCCCACCGCGTGCCGGCGACTTACGCATTTGCCCGCGTTTCAGAGGTGCCGGAACCAGCGCATTTTCGCCATCACCGATCAAATCGGTTCGTCCCATTTCAGTGAAGGTGTCTCTTAGCACATCCCAGTTGCTCTCGTCATGGTAGCGCAAGATCGCTTTCTGACGACGACGCTGGTCCAGCGTTCGCGCAGTGAAAATGGAATCCCCTTTATACTTCACAGGTTTCAATGGATTTCGTTTCGAGTGATACATCGCCGTCGCAAGACTCATCGGAGACGGATAAAACGTCTGCACTTGATCGACCTTGAACTTATTGCGCTTCAGCCACTGAGCAAGATTCACCATTTCCTCGTCATCAGAGCCAGGATGAGCCGCAATGAAATACGGAATGAGATACTGTTTTTTGCCCGCTTCTTTTGAGTACTTTTCGAACATGCGCTTGAATTCGTAATAAGTGCCCATGCCGGGCTTCATCATCTTCTCAAGCGTATTCTTTTCGGTGTGCTCGGGCGCAATCTTTAAATACCCCCCGACGTGGTGAGTCACTAATTCTTTAACGTACTCAGGGTCTTTCACAGCCAAGTCATAGCGAAGACCCGAGGCGATCGCAACACGTTTAACGCCGGGAATAGCTCTCGCTTTGCGATACAGCTGTGTTGTCGGACTGTGATCAGTAATCAGATTCTTACAGATCGTCGGATAGACACAACTCAATCGACGACATCGCGCCTGAATATCATCGCTGCGGCACTTCAACTGGTACATATTAGCTGTAGGGCCACCTAAATCAGAGATGGTTCCGGTAAACCCAGGCACTTTGTCTCTAATTTCTTCAATCTCATTCAAAATCGACTCTTCAGAACGCGACTGAATGATTCGACCTTCGTGCTCTGTAATTGAACAGAACGTACAGCCGCCAAAGCACCCGCGCATGATGTTCACGGAGAATCGAATCATCTCGTACGCGGGGATATTTGCGTCACCGTAGCTTGGATGAGGAACGCGTTGATAGGTGAAGGCAAACACTTGATCAAGCTCCTCTGTGGTGAGAGGAATCGGCGGTGGATTAACCCACAACTCCTTGGTTCCGTGTTTCTGCACAAGCGGCATCGCATTGTGCGGATTCGACTCTTGGTGCAAAACGCGAGACGCATGAGCGTATAACACCGAGTCGGCTTTCACTTTCTCAAAACTCGGAAGGCGAATGTACGAAGCATCACGGTCCCAAGTTTCCTTTGATTTTAGCGGCTGAGGAATGATCTTAATTGGCTGCGGTGCGTTTGGATCGGTACTGCCCACCGTCCCCGACGCCTTATCGCAATCCATGGTTTCTTCACTCATCGCGTAAGGATTAGGTATTTTGTCAATATGGCCTGGCCAGTCGACTCGAGTTGAGTCGATCTCGGTTAATCCCTCTGGCACCTCGTCGATTAGTATGGTGGTGCCGCGAATCGACTTCATTTCCTTCGATGATTTGCCCCGCGCGTAACCCAAAGCAACTTCGACAACGGCTCTTTCGGCATTACCGTAGACTAAGATATCCGCACCGGAGTCGATCAACACTGAGCGGCGCACCTCGTCTGACCAATAGTCGTACTGTGCGATTCGGCGTAAGCTCGCCTCAATACCACCGATCACAATCGGTACATCAGAGAATGCTTCTTTGCATTTCTGGGTATACACAATCACCGCGCGATCCGGGCGCTTACCGCCCTCGCCATGAGGCGTGTACGCATCGTCGTGACGGATACGTCGATCGGCCGTGTAGCGATTAATCATCGAATCCATATTACCCGCCGAAACGGCGAAGAATAGGTTTGGCTTGCCCAAGCGCATGAAGTCTTCTGTTGAGGTCCAGTCAGGCTGACAGATCAACCCCACTCGATAACCTTGGCTTTCAAGTAGACGCCCAATCACGGCCATACCAAAGCTGGGATGATCGACATAGGCGTCACCGCATACAATGATAATGTCACAGCTATCCCAACCTAATTCGTCCATCTCTTCGCGAGACATCGGTAAAAAAGGTGCGGTGCCATAACACTCGGCCCAATACTTGGGATAAGAAAAAAGGTGGGGTGCTTCTAATAAACTCATAGTCGACCAACTGATTTGATTCGCTGAATTATCGTTGATCGGCGCGATAAAGCCAAATCGGAGTGATGCTCACCTCACTCGGGGGCAATGCTTACACCGTCGACGCTGAAATATCTTCCAACAATGACCGCCATTGCGCCCATTGATCAAACAATTGGCCTCGCTGTTCCGCACTGAGCGAGTTAATTAACTCAGAAATAGTCTGGTAGGCACTTTGGCGATTCGCTTCTAATCGCGCTGCATACTCTTCGGTGTACAGCTGCTCTGGGGCGTACATCAGCGCCTCTGCCTTGTCCCAGTCGCTTGATTGAAGCGCACGGTCGAACTCACTAAGCCAGCGCTGACGGTAGTCCATCCAATAAGCGCCATTATCGAGCTGATTTGCAACAGATCGCGCAAGAATCTCACGCTGCTCTGGGGTGAGACGTCCAATAATATCTTCCGTGCTCTCAATACGAGATTGCAACCAGCGTTCTCGCTTTTCCTGCTCTGTTTCCGGCTCTCGGTTGCTGCGACGATCTTGCAGTTGCTCTTGCAGATTGGTGACCAACTCAGATCTCTGAGCCAGTGACAGCTCTTTAATTTGGTCAACGCCCAACGGGGCGATCCAAGCGAGCGCTTCTCTGCGGTAACTGGCGATGGTTCCATACCACGCTTCGACCGTCTGGGGGGAGACGGAATCTGAACGAATACTCTGTTCGATTTCGTTCATTTCGCGGATATAGAACGGAATGTGTTCGCTACGATGCACCGAGAGCGCCTCCTCGAGCGCGACCAACAGGCGGTCTGATTGGTCTCCAGTCAACGTAACGTAGTCATCGATTTCCCAGAGAATGAGCCGAGGGAGGAAGTTGTAGACAAAAGACTGGCTACAACCGGCAAGCACCGTTAATAGAACGACAATAAGAAGGCGGTTCACCCAGCTGAGACATTTCAATCGATTCGCGTGCATATCTCCGAAAATTCCTTCTTTTCAATGTTCGGTACCTTCGCATCTCGCTCGGGGTACCCAACGACTAACAACAAGAACGGACGCTCACTTTTAGGTCGCTCCATGATCTCATTCATGAACCCCATCGGACTGGGGGTATGAGTGAGCGTTGCCAAGCCAGCCGTGTGCAGTGCAGCAATTAGCATACCGCAGGCGATCCCGACCGATTCAGTCGGGTAATATACCTTTGACCGCTCTCCATCCGGATTAGTTCGATACCGCTCGGAGAAAATGCCAATGAGTACCGGAGCCGTCTCTAAAAACGGCTTGCTTTCATCTGTGCCCAGAGGCGCTAGCGTGTCAAGCCAGTCTTGCGGTGCCCTACCGTTGTAAAACTCTCGCTCTTCCGCTTCCGCGGCTTCGCGAATCTTGGCCTTAACGTCCTGATTCGTAATGACCACGAAATGCCATGGTTGCAAATTTGCCCCGTTTGGCGCCGTCGCAGCCGTCTTAATCGCATTTTCAATGACGTCCATCGGAACGGTCTCATCGGAGAAGTCTCTTACGGTTCTCCGGTTTTTCAGGGTGTATAGCAACTCTTCACTGTGTTTGCGCATCTCTTCAACGGGTTTACGCTCGAACGACAGGGACACTTCATCCACCATAGCTTTTTCCTTACGATTTTATTTTTGGTTTAGATTACAATAGTCCACAACACCATCGTGAGTTT
>JABXIR010000152.1 GCA_013372965.1 Gammaproteobacteria bacterium | reverse complement strand
TGAAGCCAATGAGTTCCTTCGTGATTAGAGAGGTAATCTTGGTACCAAGTATCGACCTCAAAAGGATCACTGACAGATACGGCGAAACCGACCTCTTGCTCAGAGGCTCGTAACAGCTTAAGACCACTGGTCAAATCGGTGTAGATCTGCTGACCATCTGCGTCGGATCCCGAATAATAAACGCCACTTACCGTGACCATTTTACTTCGTGGAAATACGCCAACGGGTGTTACGACTGTACTTGGGAGAATTAATTTAAGACGATCGCCCACCGACACCCCCCATCGGCGAGCAAGTGTTTGACTGACGATCACATTAAACGAACCTTGCACTTCGAACCAACTGCCCGAGGTAATCATTCGCGGAATATCCACGACATCAGGAAATTCAATGGGATCAACCGCGTTGACTTCTACCCCCTGGATGCTACGCGTCGTCTGCCCCACAGCGCTAAACGAGAGGCGTTTTGAAGACGCGACCACCCGTTCATCATTCAAGGCACTTTCGAATAACTCGGCAGAAGAGTTGATTTGCGCATGAGGTTCAGCGAGAAGTACGCGCTGTTTAATTTCGGCGTCAAATCCATTGAGTACTGACATCACTGTAATAAGACTAAGCACACCAAGTGATATCGAAAGCATTGAGGCCCAACTGATGAACGACGCGAATTTCGACTTTGTCTTGCCTCGCATAAATCGCCATGCGATTGTCAGCAACATCCTCTGCGTCATTCGTCACAGTTCCTTAATATGTTTCAAACGTTATTTTTTACGAATGATACACTTTCCTTATTCAGGTTTGTAACGGTATTTTCCCATGAAAAAAATAACAGCTATCTTCGCATTCTTTATTGCAACTACCGCATTTGCAGATATTACAGTTCCCGTCGGGCAACAAGGTGAGGAATCAACCGACGTCCCCATTCACGGGCAAAAAATGGATGAGGTTCTCAATACTTTTGGCGAGCCAACCAAAGAGCATGCTACAGTTGGTGAACCACCAATCACACGATGGGATTACGATGAGTTTATCGTGGTATTCGAAAATGAAACCGTTATTCAGTCGGTCAAAAAACACACCAATTAAAGTACTCGGTCATCGCGGATGTCGTGGCCGTTTTGCCGAGAACACCGCGACAGCCATCACATTCGCGCTCGAGCAAAACGCCTTTGCGGTTGAAATTGACCTACGGCTCGATGGAACAAACCGCATTGTCTTGGCTCACGACGCTAATGATTTACACTCCCGTGAACTCACGCAACTACACCATGTCATCGACACGCTGAACGCCTTCCCAGGGGTTCATCAACTCGAAGTAAAAGCCTTAGCACCGTCTCAGTACCAATGCATGATCAACGAGCTGCAGGCGATATTACCACGGCTTAATTCGGTCTGTATTACCTCGTTCGACGTCGGATTCCTCAGGGCGCTGCGTCGCTCGAATAGTAACGTCGCGATCGGTTTAATTGTATCAGGGCTTGCTTGCACTCCGTGGGCGCTTGCACGGGGATTAGGCGCCAGCGAACTGGTGGTCGATAAGAAATCGATTTCGCTCAAATTAATAAAAGAAGCAAAGCGTCGCGGATTGAAAGTCTCCGTCTGGACCGTCAACAGTCTCAATGTTGCAAAGCGTTTGGGCAAAAAAAAGGTCGATCAGATTATTACTGATCGACCTCACATGCTGACGTCGCGTTTGCTCAACAAACGTTAGTCGTTCAATCGTCCCACACGCTCTAACCCCTCGAGTGCTGCGACGCGGTACGCCTCAGCCATCGTTGGATAGTTAAAGGTTGAGTTAACAAAATACTCAATCGTATTGTGACCGGACGGTTGATTCATAACGGCCTGACCGATGTGAATAATCTCTGAGGACTCTGCACCGAAACAGTGAACCCCTAATATCTCGAGTGTATCAACATGGAAAAGCAACTTGAGCATGCCGACTTCATCACCCGTAATTTGTGCTCGAGCGATGTTCTTAAAGAAGCTTCGCCCGACTTCGTAAGGGATTTTTGCCTCAGTTAGTTCCGACTCAGTTTTACCAATCGAACTAATTTCAGGAAGCGTATAAATACCGGTAGGCACTTCATTAACGAAGCGAACCTTCTCACCACCTAACATAGCTGCGGCGGCACTGCGACCTTGATCATAGGCAGCCGAAGCAAGTGCCGGCCAGCCAATGACATCACCAGCCGCATACACATTCGCGACCTTCGTACGATATGACTCATCGACGCTCACCTGACCACGATGATTCGCTTCAAGACCGATATTCTCTAACGCAAGCGTATCGGTATTACCCGTTCGGCCGTTACAAAACAGAATACACTCACCGCGAACACGCTTTCCTGATGCGAGATGCAAGGTAACGCCGTCATCGTCGACATCTAGGCGCTCTTCTTCTTCGTTGTGGCGGACGTTAACGCCCATATCACGAAGATGGTAACTTAGCGCATCCGATATTTCGTCGTCGAGGAATTCGAGAAGGCTGCCGCGCGTGTTGATCAAATCAACGTGCACACCAAGGCCCGCGAAAATACTGGCGTATTCACAGCCGATAACGCCCGCGCCGTAGACGATGATCGTTTTCGGTGTGGTATTGAGATGAAGAATAGAATCTGAACAGAACACACGAGGATGGTTAAAATCCATGTGCTCTGGACGGTAAGGACGCGAACCCGTAGCAATTAGGACGTTCTCGAAAGTAATCGTTTCATCAATAGCGCTCGTACTGTCGATTTTGACCGTGTGATCGTCAACAAAACACGCTTGGCCGGTAAGGACCTTTACGCCATTACGCGCGAAGTGCTCCGTACGAAGCTTCACCTGCTTACGGATGACGCGTTCAGCCTGTTTAAGCACCTTAGGATAACCAAAGATTTGTGGCGCATCTACATCGCGGAACATCGGCAATGTGTTGAATTGAATAATACGACGCACCGACTGACGTAACGCTTTTGAAGGGATCGTCCCCTTGTGCGTACAGTTACCGCCAACAAAATGCTGCTCTTCAATTACTGCGACACGTTTGTTGAGCTTTGCAGCATGCAGTGCCGCGCCCTCGCCCGCTGGGCCAGAGCCAATAATGACTAAGTCGTAATCGTATGACGACATTTACTTCTCCGTTTTCTTATTCTTTGTCGCGTCATTAAAGAGCGTTTGTACCGTGCCACCGACTGATAGTACGTCTTGCTTCTTAACTTTAGCCCGTTTGAGTGCTTCCTCTTCGCAGACGATGTCATCGCCGCCACAGATCTCGCAATTCTCTTTCATACCCAAAGTGTTGAGACCACCACAAGACCCTGCTATTGGCTTATTCGCAAAAATGACTCCCACGGCCATACCCGCTACGAGGATTGCGAATACAATAACTGAAAGTACGATCGTTAACATTTAAAGATTCTCCAAATATTCACTGTAGGCGCGTGATTCCATTATACGAAGCTCGTCACCGTCGGCAAAAATGAACAATGCGGCGATTCCCTGCTCGTTGGCCACACGAAGCCCTTCTTGAGGACCAGAGGCGTTTAGCGCAGTCGCCCAGCCATCAGCGTAAGCGCAGGTCGGACCAATCACCGTAACCGAAAGCGAATCGTTGCTTACAGGATAGCCCGTTATTGGGCTGATGGTGTGTCCGTAGCGCTTCTCACCTTCGACAAAAAAGTTTCGATAATCACCCGATGTTGCGACCGCCAGATTATCCAGTGGTACAGCGCGAACGGGAGGCCCGCCTGAAATTGACGGTTGCTCAATACCTACACGCCATAGTTTACCACGAGAATTTCGACCAGAGGTTGTGATTTCACCACCAATCTCGACTAAATAATGGGAATAACCGAGTGATGTAAGTAACTCTCCGACCGCATCGACCGCATAACCCTTAGCAATTGAAGACAAATCTATCTGAACATCGGCATAGCGCGACAACGTGTTGCCGTTTAACGCGAACTTGTTCCAACCGACGCTTGAAAGCGCTCCTAAAATCGACGACTCACTCGGCACCACCTTGTCACTCTTGCCGGCACCGAAACCCCACAATTCAACCAAAGGTAGTACAGAAATGTCGTAATATTCCGGCACAACGGAGCCAATTGAGATCGCCTCTGTGAGAACACGCGCCAGCGGTGGCGAGATTTGGTGCTCTGATGGGCCTGGCACGCCATTGATTAACGACAGCTCTGAGTCTGGAATGTACGTCGACATCGACTGATTGATCTGGAGCAACAAATGATCAATCGACGCTTTGACACTCGCTGACTCCGTATCATCGAGATTAATCACCGTTACATGATACGTCGTGCCCATAGTCGCGCCACTCAAGGTTGTACTCGTGCGCTCAGAATTACAGGCTGTTACAACGAAAAACAGGGCTACTATGAGCCCTGTTTTCAATGCGTGATGAAACTTAGCCACCGAAATCGTCCAGCAGAATGTTTTCATCTTCGACACCAAGATCTTTGAGCAAGCCGATAACCGCTGCGTTCATCATTGGTGGACCACACATGTAGAACTCACAATCTTCTGGAGCCTCGTGATCTTTGAGATACATATCGTACAACACGTTGTGAATAAAGCCGGTTGGACCTTCCCAGTTATCTTCTGGTTGTGGATCCGACATTGCCAAAGTCCACGTGAAGTTCTCATTTTCTGCCGCGAGCATATCAAATTCGTCTTGATAGAACGCTTCACGAAGTGAACGTGCACCATACCAGAAAGAAATCTTACGCTTGCTGTTGAGTCGCTTCAACTGATCGAAGATGTGTGAACGCATTGGCGCCATACCAGCACCACCGCCTACGAATACCATCTCAGCGTCTGTTTCTTTAGCGAAGAACTCACCAAACGGACCGTAAACAGTTACTTTGTCGCCAGGCTTCAGGTTGAACACCCACGAAGACATAATACCCGCTGGAAGAGACAAGTTATTTGGCGGTGGTGTCGCACAACGAATGTTGAACTTAACCACACCCTTCTCTTCTGGATAGTTTGCCATCGAGTAAGCACGGATTGTTGTTTCAGAAACTTTCGAGACAACGTCAAAGAAGCCGAAACGCTCCCAGTCGCCACGGTATTCTTCCTGAATGTCAAAATCACTGTACTTCACTTCGTGTGGCGGACATTCAAGCTGTACGTAACCGCCTGCACGGAAATCGACGTTTTCACCTTCAGGTAGCTTCAGTGTCAGTTCTTTAATGAAAGTCGCAACATTCGGGTTAGACTCAACCGTACATTCCCACTTCTTAACACCGAATACCTCTTCAGGGACTTCGATTGACATATCTTGCTTAACGGCCACCTGACAGCTCAAACGCCAGCCTTCACGCGCTTCACGTCGAGTGAAGTGAGGCTGTTCGGTTGGGAGCATTTCGCCACCGCCTTCGAAGATCTTACACGTACACTGCGCGCAGCTACCGCCGCCGCCGCACGCTGAAGACAAGAACACGTTATTCGCTGCAAGCGTTTGAAGTAACTTACCGCCAGCAGGAACTTTAAGCTCGCGCTCACCGTTCACGGTGATCGTAACGTCGCCCGAGTTAACAAGCTTTGAGCGAGCACCTAAAATGATAACAACTAGACCCAGCACGATCAGCGTGAACATCACGACACCGAGGCCGATAACCATATAACCTTCCATTTCGACCCCTTACAGCTGGATACCACCGAAAGACATGAAGCCAAGCGACATCAGTCCAACAGTGATAAATGTGATACCTAATCCACGGAGACCTGCAGGTACATCGCTGTACTTCATTTTCTCACGTAAACCCGCTAAAACGACGATTGCCAATGCCCAGCCAACGCCCGCGCCCGCACCGTAAACCACAGACTCACCGAAACCATAGCTACGCTCAACCATAAGTAGAGTCGCACCTAAGATCGCACAGTTTACTGTGATCAGCGGCAAGAATACGCCTAGCGCGTTATAAAGTGCCGGTACATAACGATCAAGGAACATTTCCATAATCTGTACTAGAGCAGCAATGACGCCGATGTAGCTAAGAAGGCCCAAGAAAGATAAATCGACGTTCTCCATGCCTTCGATGCCAGTCCAAGTTAATGCGCCTGGCGCTAGCAAGTTGTGGTAGATCAGGTTGTTCACAGGAACTGTGACCATTAACACGACAACAACCGCTACACCTAGACCAATCGCAGCATCAATCTTTTTAGAGACAGCGAGGAACGTACACATTCCTAAGAATGCCGCTAGCGCCATATTCTCGATAAAAATCGAACGGACAAATAAACCTAATAGTTCTTCCATCGATTAACCCTCCGCGGTGCGCGAGTTCGGCGCAATAACGAAATCTGGCGTTTCAATTTGTTCGCGCTTCCAACTACGTAGCGCCCAAATGAACAAACCAATGATGAAGAAAGAGCTCGGTGGAAGCAGCATCAAACCGTTCGGTTCGTACCAACCACCCTCGTTGATCGTTGGAAGAACCGTGTAGCCAAATAGCTTACCTGCACCAAGAAGCTCTCGGAAGAAACCAACAACAAGAAGGATTAGCGTGTAGCCAAGTCCGTTACCGATGCCATCGACAAACGAGGCCTTAGGTCCGTTCTTCATGGCGAACGCTTCTGCTCGGCCTAATACGATACAGTTGGTGATAATCAGACCAACAAATACTGAAAGCTGCTTCGAAATTTCGTAAGCATAGGCCTTAAGCACCTGATCAACCACGATGACTAACGAAGCAATAATCGTCATCTGAACGATCAAACGAATGCTGTTAGGAATCTGGTTACGTAATAGTGAAACCAACAAGTTTGACATGCCGGTTACAACAATTACTGCCAAAGACATAACAACAGCCACTTGCAGGCTACTCGTTACAGCTAACGCAGAACAGATACCAAGGATTTGAAGCGCGATCGGGTTGTTGTCCGCAATCGGCTTCGTTAAAACTGATTTCATTGAATCACTCACGGTTACGCATCTCCCGCTTTAAGATTCTCGAGGAATGCACGATAGCCATTTTCACCCATCCAGTATTGGACAGTGCCATCAATGCCATTAGTGGTCAGTGTCGCGCCTGACAAACCGTCAATCTCGTAACCAGTACTCGAGTCAGCCTGACCCGCCTTAGTTACGGTCAGTTGAAGTTCGCCATCGACGTCGTAGACGGTTTTACCAGGCCACTGAGCCTTCCAGCGCGGATTGTCGACTTCACCACCGAGTCCTGGCGTTTCGCCATGCTCGTAGAACGTGAAACCGGCAACTGTGTTGAAATCGTTCTCAAGTGCCATGAAGCCCCACATCGTCGACCAAAGACCTTTACCACGCATAGGCAGTACTATACGCTCGATGCCGTTCGCGTTGTTGAACACATACACCTTAACGATATTCTCTCGACGGCCGATACCAGCAGCATCATTACTGCGTTCAATCACGGTGTACTGATCGGCGTTTTTAAGGATCTTATCGAGGTCGTAACCTTCTTCAGGCGCATCTACAAAACGGCCCGTTGCTAGGTCGACATAACGCTCTTCAACCGTTCCCCATTGATCAGCCACGTCAGTTGATGGATCAAAACGATCCGCTGCCATCAAGACGTTACGCTGAAGGTTCATTACCGCGTTCGCTTCCTGAAGCGGCTTAAGTTGTACCGCTGCAGCTGCAACGAACACACCACAAACCAAACATAGTAGCGTCGCGACGATAAACGTACGTGAAATACTTTCTTTTTTAGCCACGAGACAGTCTCCGTTTGATATTCGCTTGAACGACAAAGTGGTCGAAAATCGGTGCGAACAGGTTAGCAAATAGGATTGCTAGCATCATACCTTCTGGGAACGCCGGGTTCACAACACGGATAAGCACAACCATAAAGCCGATAAGGGCTCCGTACCAAAAACGACCGCGGTTTGTCATAGACGCTGAAACGGGATCCGTCGCCATGAACACCATACCGAAGGCAAAACCACCGACGACTAAGTGCCATGCAGGCGTCATCGCAAACATCGGGTTACTGTCAGAACCAATGTAATTAAACAGTGTCGACGTTGCTGCCATACCGATCAACACACCTAACATGATGCGCCAAGAAGCGATACGTGTTGTCAATAGAATCGCTGCCCCGATAAAGATTGCAAGTGTCGATGTTTCGCCCATCGAGCCTTGAATGTTACCCAAGAAGGCATCGCTCCAAGCAACAGTCTGCGTAAGAACGTCCATGCCCTGAGATGCCGCTACTGATAGCGCAGTTGCGCCCGTATAGCCATCGATAACCCATACTGCGTCGCCAGACATAGCTGCTGGGTAGGCAAAGAACAAGAATGCACGACCTGTCAGTGCAGGATTCAGGAAGTTTTTACCCGTACCACCAAACACTTCTTTACCGACAACTACACCGAAGGTAATGCCGAGAGCAACCATCCAAAGAGGAATCGTCGCAGGAAGCGTCAGTGAGAACAGAATCGAAGTGACGAAGAAGCCTTCGTTGACTTCGTGGCCACGAATCATCGCGAAGAGAACTTCCCAGAATCCACCGACGATGAACACGGTGGCATACACTGGCAAGAAGTAAAGTGCACCGTGGTACACATTCGCCAACAAACTCGTGTGATCAATCATGCTGGCAGGCAACAAAAAGGCACGCCAGCCGTCAACGACTAGAGAAGGATCATTGCTCAGTGCGAAGTTTGCTTGAAAACCCGTGTTATACATTGCCCAAAACATGCAAGGCAACGCAGCAAACCACACCATGATCATGATGCGCTTTAGATCGATACCATCACGAACGTGCGCGTTCGCTTTCGCTCGGTCGTTCGGTTGATACAAAAAGGTATCTACCGCTTCGTACAAAGCGTACCACTTCTCCCACTTTCCACCTTTGTGGAAGTTAGGTTCCATGCTATCTAAAAGATTACGTATAGACATCGAATTAACCCTCTTTCTCGATCGTCAACAAGTTGTCGCGAAGGATCGAGCCAACTTCGTGTTTGCCAGGACAAACAAACGTTAGCAATGCGACATCTTCTTCATCGAGTTCAAGACAACCAAGTGCCTGAGCCTGCTCGGTATCTTTTACAACCAGTGCACGCACTAGCTGAGTCGGAAGAATATCGAGTGGCATAACTCGCTCGTAGTTCCCGATTGGGACAATGGCACGCTCAGAGCCATTACAGCTCGTTGTCATGTTGTACAACTTTTTAAACATGCTTGATAAGAATACGGGCGTCGACGAATAACGGTTGACTCCAAGGCCTGCGTAATGAAGCATCGGACGCTCATGTCCTTCGAGTAACACAGAGACTTGTGAGTGGTAACGACCCAAATAGCCCACGGTTTCGGTAGACGTGCGTCCACCCAGAACTGAGCCGCTCACGATTCGGTTATCGCCGTCTGCAAGCTCACCTGCGGTTAGCTCGTTCAAATTAGCGCCGAGACGCGTGCGAACTAAACGTGGTTCGTTAACCTGAGGACCTGCAAGCGCGATAACACGGCTCACATCAAGCTGACCAGTTTCGAACAAAGCGCCAAACGCGATGACGTCTTGGTAACCAATTGACCAAACCGTCTTGTTCGCTGACACCGGATCCAAGAAATGGATGTGCGTTCCTGCAAGACCCGCTGGGTGTTTACCACCGAATCGTGCAATCTCAATTTGAGCCGTTTCTTTCGCAAGATTTTCTTCGTCAGTTTGACAGACGAACACACGACCTTTAGTCAACTTTTCGAGAACGCTTAAACCCAAGGCAAATTCTGCCTTACGCTCTGCAATCACGACACGCGGATCGGCGGCTAGCGGATGAGAATCCATTGCGGTGACAAAAATCGAACTTGGTTCTGAAGCAGGCGCAGGAACTTTCGAGAATGGGCGCGTGCGGAATGCTGTCCACATACCAGACTGAATAAGCTTGCTCTCGATTTCTTCACGCGAGAGAGCATCAATGTTTGGTTGCGCACCAAAATCAACACCTTCGTCGCCTTCGACATCAATGACTAAAGATTCGAATACTCGGCGAGCACCACGATTGATTTGAGATACCGTTCCCGACGCTGGCGCAGTAAATACGACACCTGGGTTCTTCTTATCTTCAAATACAATTTGACCGCGCTTAACGACGTCACCGACGCGCACAGCCATCGTAGGCTTCATTCCGTTGTAGTCAAACCCGACTAACGCAACCGAACGAACTGACTTAGCTTCGCTGATTGTCTGCTGAGGAGCTCCGTTGATCGGCAGATCAAGACCCCGGCGGATTTTTATCATACGTCTCTACCTAACAAGTTGAGATTAAAAAAATGCCTCTAAAATATTAGCACCAAAATGCCCTAATACCTTATAAAACAAAGTCGAAGTGAGACAATCCCACTTCGACTCGAAATTGAATCGTCGGCATTGTAAAGAGACTCGTCAAAAGTTTCCAGTACAATTGCCGTTATTCACACCATTAAGTTTGGTAATCCAGCGATTACTGATCCTTCGGAATCACGTCGTACTGAACGCCAGCGAGACGTTCAACGATACGATGAACCTGACATGAATAGCCGAACTCGTTGTCGTACCAGCAGTAAAGAACAACATTTTTGCCATTTACGATGGTCGCCTTAGCGTCGAAGATACATGCAGTGCGAGTTCCAACGAAGTCAGATGACACGACGTCTGGAGAATCGGTGTAGTCGATCTGCTTGCGAAGATTCGAGTGCAACGAGACATTACGCATAAATTCGTTAAGCTCTTCTTTCGTGGTTTCTTTTTCGAGCGTCAAGTTCAAAATCGCCATTGATACGTTTGGCGTTGGAACGCGAATCGCGTTGCCGGTTAACTTGCCTTTCAGTTCAGGAAGCGCTTTCGCTACCGCCTTCGCAGCACCCGTCTCAGTTAGAACCATGTTCAATGGTGCCGCACGACCACGACGCTCTGCCTTGTGGAAGTTATCGATCAAGTTTTGGTCATTCGTGAACGCATGGACGGTTTCTACGTGACCACACGCGACACCATATTCGTCCATCATAGAGCTGAGCACCGGAACAATCGCGTTGGTCGTGCACGATGCGGCCGAAACGATTTTGTCACCTGGCTCGATTGACTCATGGTTGATACCATAAACGATATTCTTAACATCGCCTTTACCCGGCGCAGTAAGAAGAACCTGAGAGATACCTTTCGACTTAAGGTGAAGACCTAGCCCCTCTTCATCACGCCACTTACCTGTGTTGTCGACCAAAATTGCGTTGTCGATACCGAATTCGTTGTAGTTGATTTCGTCTGGCGAGTTCGCATAGATGAATTGAATTGGGTTGCCATTACAGATCAGACGGTTGTTTTCTTCGTCCACGCGGATCGTGCCTTTGAACGAACCGTGCACTGAATCGCGACGAAGCAACGAAGCACGCTTAATGAGGTCACCCTCACCACCAGGACGAACCACTACAGCTTTAAGACGAAGAACATCACCACCACCCGTCTTTTCGATCAACAAACGAGCCATCAAGCGACCAATTCGACCAAAACCGTAGAGCACAACGTCACGCGGCTCATCGATTGGCTTCTTAGCGGTATTCAAACGCGCATCGAGATGTTTCTGAATGTACTCTTCTAGGCTTTGACCCGACTTGTCGTTCATGAACCCAACCGCCAAGCGGCCGATATCGATGTGACTGTACGACAAATCTTGTTTCGCGAGATACTCAAGTACCGCAAAGGTATCAAATTCAGACAGTTCGTTGTGTTCGATCTGACGCACAAAACGGTGTGCCTTCATGATGTCAATCACCGACTTATTAACCAGCGCACGGCCGTAGATGTAGCACTTTACGTTCTTTTCACGGTAAAGCTTACCCACTACTGGGATCATGCCTTCAGCGAGGGCTTCACGAGCTTTCCAGTCTTGGAAGTAATCACTTGGTACAGGGCGGTTATCTGTCATTACGATACCTTTTGGGTTATGAGTGTGGAAAATGTATGGATCAATTATCTTTTTAACCCTCGAGACGTTCAAGAAAATAGGCATTTATTTCACTTATGACGATTTAGTAAAAATGATAAACTCCGCATAACACAAACTACTACATGAAAGACCTACGAAGCCGATGCAGTTTAAATTCCCAAATTTTGATCAATCGTCACGCGTGGCAAACTGGCCCGCCGTAACTGGCGCTGCGCTGCCCATCAGTATTGACGATTACCTGCAAAGCGCAACTGCACCGCTAGTTGTAATTTGTAGTGACGCCACGCTGTCTCTTCGCTTAACCAACGAGCTGAAATGGTTATCACAAGCGTCCTACTCGGTGCTGAATTTCCCTGACTGGGAGACACTCCCGTACGATCAGTTTTCACCCCACCCTGATATCATCTCGGATCGAATTCGTACGCTTAACAACCTGCCCTCTATCACAAACGGTGCGGTCGTCGTTCCCGCGACGTCGCTGCTGCAACGACTCGCTCCCAATGATTATATCGAGGGTCGCGCGCTCAATTTAGCGGTCGGTGAAACGATTGAAGCCGACACCTTTCGCAAACGCCTACAACGCTCGGGCTACCAATTTGTAGAGACCGTCCGTGATCACGGCCAAGTGGCATTCCGCGGAAGCATTATTGACATCTTCCCAATGGGTACTGAGCGACCGATTCGCATCGATTTATTCGACGACGAGATCGACGAATTGCGGAGTTTCGATGCGGAAACCCAAATCACCGTCGACAAAGTCGAAGCCGTTTCGTTATTACCAGCTCACGAAATACCGCTCGATCGATCGCATCGGATGTGTTTCGAAGAGCGCTGGCATGAAGCTTTCCCAACCATCGATTTCAACCAAGTGTCGATGTACAAGGACGTGATATCGGGCATATCAACGCCAGGCCTAGAGTACTTTTTAAGTCTATTTTTCGAGGAAACGGCAACCTTATTCGATTATTTACCCGATAACTGCCGACTCCTGTTCGTAGGTGACGTTACCAAAGCGGTCGAAAACTACTGGAAAGATATCACTGAGCGATACGAGCAGTTCAGTGGCGATCAGCAGCGGCCTATTTTAAAACCGAGTGAGGCGTTCCACCCCGTTGAGGTGGTGTTGTCAAAAACTAAGCAGTATCCGCGTGCGGCGCTGAAAGAAATCAATGCATCAGAACCAGCGACACGTGAGGCCTCTATCGATGCCCGAAAAGAGGAACCGCTTGCGCAGTTAAAGCACTTCATTATCAGCGCGCCAAAGCCAATTGTTATTAGTTGCGATTCTGAGGGTCAGCGCGAGGTGGTTGCCGAGCAGCTACGCCGAGGTGGTATCAGTTCGAACACGCTTAGCCACCTACATGATGTTGAGTATGGAACTGACAGTGTTTACATCATGGCGTCTCCGCTCGAGGTCGGACTCGTAAGTCAGCAACCGAGCTTGACGCTATTAACCGACGCCGAGCTCTACGGTCGACAGGTTCGACAATCTCGACGCCGAAACTCGCAGTCCACTGACGACAGCCTGATTATTCGCGATTTAAGCCAGCTGAACCTCAGCGACCCCGTAGTACACATTGAGCACGGTATTGGGCGCTACCTCGGCTTAGAAACTCTCGAGATCGACAACGAAAAGCACGAATTCGTGAAACTCGAATACGCAGGCAGCTCACATCTGTTCCTTCCGGTATCGTCGCTGCACCTGATCTCTCGCTATTCAGGACCCGACAAAGACCACGCCCCGTTACATAAGCTCGGAAGCGATACGTGGAATACAGCTAAACGCAAAGCAGCAGAAAAAGCTTACGACGCGGCGGCTGAACTACTCAATATCTACGCGCGACGTGAGGCTAAGCGCGGACATAAGTTCCCTCATCCCGGTAAAGCACTCGCGCAGTTCAGTGCGGAGTTTCCATACGAGGAAACGCCAGACCAATCAAAAGCGATTAACGCAGTCGTGGCCGATATGACGAGAGATCAACCGATGGACCGCTTGGTTTGTGGTGATGTCGGTTTTGGTAAAACAGAAGTCGCGATGCGAGCCGCATTTGTCGCAGTACACGGCGGTAAGCAAGTTGCCGTGTTGGTGCCGACCACCCTGCTAGCTCAACAGCACGCTCAAAACTTCGTTGACCGATTTAAAGATTGGCCCGTAAAGGTCGAGGTGGTTTCTCGATTCCAAAGCACTAAGGTCGTTAACGAGACGCTCGAGCAACTCAAATCTGGCCAAGTCGACATTTTGATCGGAACTCATAAACTACTGCAGCCTGACATAAAGTTCGATGATCTCGGGTTGCTAATCATCGATGAGGAGCACCGCTTTGGTGTTCGTCAGAAAGAGCAAATTAAAAAGCTTCGTGCGCAAGTCGACATTTTAACCATGACAGCTACACCAATTCCGCGCACACTGAATCTCGCTATGAACGGAATGCGTGATCTGTCGATTATCGCGACGCCGCCTGCGCGGCGACTGCGCATTAACACATTCGTTCGAGAGCGTGATAATCGTCTCATCAAAGAAGCGGTCCTTCGAGAGCTTATGCGCGGTGGACAGGTTTACTTTCTACATAACGACGTACAAACCATTGACCGAACGGCATTTGATTTACAAGAACTCATTCCAGAAGCTCGTGTAGGTATCGGCCATGGACAAATGCGAGAGCGTGAGCTCGAGCAAGTGATGAGCGATTTTTATCATAGGCGTACCAACGTATTGGTATGCACTACCATCATCGAAACTGGAATTGATGTTCCCAATGCCAACACCATCATCATGGATCGCGCAGACAAACTCGGTATCGCGCAATTACATCAATTACGAGGCCGCGTTGGGCGAAGCCACCACCAAGCTTACGCCTACTTAATTACCCCTTCTTGGAAAAGCCTCAGCAAAGATGCTCAACGTAGACTCGAAGCAATCTCACAAACGACAGAGCTCGGGGCCGGCTTTACACTTGCAACACACGATCTTGAGATTCGAGGCGCAGGTGAGCTTTTAGGCGATCAACAGAGTGGCCAAATTCAGAGTGTCGGTCTTACCATGTATATGGATTTACTTGAGCAAGCCGTGGCAGATTTGCGTGCGGGACGAACACCTTCGCTAGACACACCGCTTGAAACGACCGGCGAGATTGATCTGGGGTGTGCAGCACTGATACCAGACGACTACATTTTCGATACCAATGAACGCTTAGTGATGTACAAACGGATTGGTAATGCGACCAATCAAAAAGAGCTCGACCAGCTGCAAATCGAGCTCATCGATCGCTTTGGATTATTACCGCCGCAACTCAAAACACTGTTTGAGATCCATCGTGTCAGACAAGTATGCGAGGCACTTGGAGTCGCGAAATTAAACATCGGTCAAACCTCTGGCAAAGTCATATTTAATACACACACACAAGTCGAACCGCTTAAGCTTGTGACGCTCGTTCAAGAACAGCCAAATGTATTTAAGCTTCAGGGTGCCAATGAGTTGCGCTTCAGTTTATCATTGCCTTCAGTCACTGAGCGAATCGATTGGGCTCATCAACTTTTGGAAGCACTCAGCTAATGAATCAACCATTAAAACGTTTCTTCGTCCTCTATAGCATCACGTGTGCCCTCACGGCATCACTCACTGCAAACGCGCAAACTAACAACGATTGGTACGACATTGAGGTCGTTGTTTTTACGCAGGGTCGTCAAGCAGATATCGCAAGTGAAAGCTGGCCACAATCGCCTGAAGTGCGATACCCGACAAACGCTATTTACGTTTACTCGCCAGAAGAAATTATGCGTCAGACGCTACAGTCTGCGGCGGTGACTCCAACGGATGCTCTTGAGGATGGACAGCTGCCTGACGGTGAGCAAGAAACAGCCTCCGTTCTACCCATCGATAGTGAGGTGGAACCGGAAACACGACTTGCCATTCCCTACTCTGTCGCACAACAGGCACGTGAGGTCTACCAGAAATACCTCAACAATCTTGGCATTAACTTCGCTCTCACCGCAGAAGAACAAAGCCAAATCGTGGTACTCGACGATCTGACATCAATCTACCGAGACCTAGCCGATTACACTGAGCTACCCCTGACCGATCGCGCGTTCGACGTAACTCGACTCGAACGTGCCGGCCATCGGGTACTGGTCTCTAAACGCTGGCGTCAATTCGTTCCAGCAAATAGCACCGCACACCCCGTCATCATCCAAGGCGGGCAGCAGTTTGGGGATCACTACGAATTGGAAGGAACGATTACCTTTAATCGTGAACGTCTACTTCACACCGAGTTAAATCTTTGGTTTAGCACCTTTGAACTGAACTTAGACGAACAGGCTGAAACCCGACTACCGAGTGCCCCCGCACGAGTTTTAGAGATCAACAGTGAACAAGAGCCGACCTTTGGCTTCATCAACTTACAAGCCACTGATGAAACCGACTCTCCATCGTATATATCGACGCAACTCTATGTGATGAACCAAGTAAGACTCATGCGCTCTGAGACATTACACTACATCGATCACCCCGCATTTGGTGTGCTTATCTACGTTCATCGGTATCCCGAGCGTGATGAGTTAATCGAGCAATTTTTTGGAACGATGGAACAATAAAAAAAATGCCGCTTAAAGCGGCATTTTTTTAAGCTTCTAAGGCAGTTACCTCTTCGGCTTGAAGTCCTTTATCACTGGACACCATTTGATATTCGACTCTCTGACCTTCGTCGAGGGTTTTGTAGCCTTCGCCCTGAATGGATCGATAATGTACGAATACATCCTCGCCGTCTTCGCGTTGAATGAAACCAAATCCACGAGCGTTGTTAAACCATTTAACAATGCCGACTTCACGATCTCCCATGGGAAATTCACCTCTTACAATTATTATTTTTATAAACATTGAGATAGCAGTAGTTGCTATCTACATAGAATAATTTACGAGAGTAGATGTCAAGTTTATAGATCAAATATCATCTAACGCGAAAATGCCTGGAGCGTTTCGCCAATAACCAAAGTAATCCATACCACAGCCGAAGATAAATTTATCCGGCACATCAAGGGCCGAATAATCAACCTCGCTAATTTTTCGGTCATGATTTTTATTGACCAGTGCGACCGTTGATATCGAACGTGCTCCGCGCTCCGAACAATAGTCAACAATATCGTCGAGCGTTGCTCCGACATCATGGATATCATCAATGATCACAACATGGCGTCCTATCAGCGAGGTCAGAGGCTGCACCAACCAGCGGACACGTTCACCCACCATTTTGGCTTGATAACGCGTGACATGAAGATAATCAACTTCAAGTGGAAAGTTCAACCGAGGCAAGAGTCGACCCGAGAACAGCATACCTCCGGTCATAACCGTTAAAATGACTGGGTTTTTATTGGCGAATTCGTCGGTTAACTTCGACGCCAGTTCATCCAATGCCATATCAACTTGCTCTAGTGTATAGAGACAGCTCGCTTTAGAAATGACGTTATCTATTTCATCTTGCTTTGGTATACGACTCATTGTTAACCCTACTTAGACTCGAGTATCGCTAATGCGGTTGGCACGAATAAAGACTCCAGTGAGTCTTGGGCCAGTCGAAGACCGTATTCTGAATCCGTGATGGCGTCCAGTGTACGATACTCGGATATCGAGAACATCACGGCGCCCAACAAAAATTGCAAGCGCCAAAAGAACTCAAACTGCTGAGACTTACTGAGCCCATGTCCAGCCAAATGGCCTAAGAAAAGCACGTACTCGTCATGAAATTCGGTTTGCAGATAGCGACGAAGATGCGCCTGTTGCTGCGCATACGCTGCCTGCAAGAACTTCATAAATCGCCGACCATAATCGAGACCATCGGGCTGATTAATAATCGCTCTAGCCGCTGCGTGAAGCGCTTGTTCCCTCGATACCGAAGTCGCTCCTGAAAGCGCCTCAAAGTATGCGTCAAAAAATCGAGCCAATAACCGATGAAATACCGCCTGAATTAAGTTCTTCTTAGAACCAAAGTGATAATTGACCGCCGCGATATTGACACCCGCCTTTTGTGTAATAGCTCGAAGCGAAGTCTCGGTGATTCCGTGCTCGGAAAACATGACTTCGGCAACATCGAGAATTTTGTCTTTAGTTTTCAAACGACACCTCTAAACTGATAATTCAAACATACGTTTGAATTCGCTCAGCGTCAAGGCGCAGAAGATAGTTGCCACATCACGTGAAACTGTATAAAATCACACTACTGTACAAAAAAACAGGCATCTACTAATGATTAAATTAACCGCTCGTCAACAACAAGTACTCGATGTGCTTACTCAACACATTGAAGACACAGGCCTTCCCCCAACCCGTGCCGAAATTGCTGCTGAACTTGGGTTTAAATCGGCCAACGCGGCTGAAGAGCACTTGAAAGCACTTGCTCGTAAAGGCGTCATCGAGATGATAGCAGGTACTTCACGCGGTATTCGAGTCGTTCAGGCTGAAACACCTAATAACGAACTACCGATCGTTGGTAAAGTCGCAGCAGGCAGTCCGATCTTGGCGATAGAGCATGTCGATGAGCACTGCCCTATTCCGGCAGACTTCTTTAAACCTACCGCAAATTACATGCTAAAGGTTCAAGGCGACTCAATGATAAACATCGGTATCAACGATGGTGACTTACTGGCTGTGCATCAAACGAAAAAGGTGTACAACGGCGATATCGTAGTGGCCCGAATCAACGACGAAGTAACCGTAAAGCGATTTGAGCAGTCAAAAGATAAGCGATTCATTACGCTTCACGCCGAAAATGACGAATACGCTCCGATCAAAGTAGACCTAACAACGGATGACTTCGATATAGAGGGGTTGAGCGTCGGAGTAATCCGACGCCATTAAGAAAATAACTTAAGGTTAGTGCAGTACTTTTTTTTCTAACGTCGCTTCAAGCGACGTTTTTTGTGCCTCAACCTGGTCGGCCGCCTCGCTGAAACCAGCCTCGAGCATCGTTCGTACAAACTCAATCGGTGACATGGATAACTGATCAGCCATATCGGTACCGATATCGACTTTAATCAGTGCATTGGAATCATTGGGTCTCTTTAGAACTATTTGTCCATCGTCGATTTCTACCAACTCGAATACATCATCTTTCATGGACATCTCCTTCTTGTTATAAATCCATTGTTACCCAATTAGAGAGCCGTTAAAAGTGGTTTAATAACAAAAAATTAACATTCTTCGAAAGATGCCGACAGTACCTCAATTACAGTCATGGTTTGGTGTCGAATCAATTCTAGATCAGGTTGCGTTAGTGGCTCTTCAGACGAAGATCGACCAATAACACTGTCACTATATGCGTGTGCGTTAAAGAGTCGAAACAGCCAATTCCCGGGCTGAGCAGCACGACACACTTCTCCTAGCTCGGCGGGAATGTCGGTCAAATCCGTCAGGAACTTTAACTGAGTCAGTGGGCGTTGATAGATCTTAGACACTGCACCAAATAAGAACGACCACGCCTCTCGAAGAGTGACGAGTTGCGTCTCTATCTCACCCTGTTCGCTCGCCTCGACCTTCGTCTCCGCGAGCATCAACAATTGAGCAATGGTGTAGTCCGTGTGGTTCATGGGGTGCTACTTTTTCTTACGCTTATCCGAAACATCCCAAGTCGAACCGTTAAACGTTGCGCGCCAGCCCGTGGGCTTACCTTTTTCTTCCGTTTGGATGTAATTCGCTTTCTCTTTTCTCGAAAAGCGAATCACCGCGGGACGACCATCTGGATCATGAGTTGGCGCCGACCATAAAAATTCGTACTTAGGGTCGATTTCGTTCTTGTGAGGGATTAACTCAATCAATAGTGGTGCGCGAGTTTCGCGGTTTTTAGGAAAACCACTCGCCGCAAGAAACATTCCCGATGCGCCATCTCGTAATACGTAGTGGTCATCAACTTTCTCGCAGCGCAACTCCGGCATCTGGACAGGATCCATTTTAGGCGGCGCGACTTCGCCATTCTTCAATAGTTTGCGAGTATTTTTACACGCGTCACTGGTACATCCGAAATACTTTCCGAAACGTCCATTCTTTAGCTGCATCTCGGAGCCGCACTTGTCACATTCGATTACCGGACCATCGTAGCCTTTCAGCTTGAATTTACCCGACTCGATCTCATAACCCGCGCAATCCGGATTGTTGCCACAGATATGTAATTTGGTGTCTTCATTCAGTAGATAGGAATCCATCGACGCGTTGTCAATTGCGCAGCGACGTCGCGCGCGCAGTAGCGCAGATTCTGCCTCATCACTACCGTCCGCGGAAATCGCCTCGTCGCCCGGTGTCAGGTTAAGTGTCTTCTTACAGCGCTCTTTCGGTGGCAAGTTATAACCTGAACAACCCAAGAATACGCCCGTCGATCCATTACGAATTTGCATCGGGCGCGAACAATCAGGGCATTCAATTGTGGTCATTACGGCAGTGTTCGAACGCATCCCACCGTCTGCGGCGTCAGCCGCTTCAAGTTGTTTGCTGAACTCCGCGTAAAACTCATTGAGAACGGTCTTCCAACTAAGCTCCCCTTGTGCCACCTGATCGAGGCGCTGCTCCATATCTGCGGTGAAGTTGTAGTTAAGCAAATCACCGAAGCTTTCCACAAGTCGGTCGGTTACGATATCGCCCATCTTCTCTGCATAAAAACGGCGGTTTTCGACCTTCGCGTAACCACGGTCTTGGATCGTTGAAATGATCGCCGCATAAGTTGAAGGACGTCCGATACCTCGCTTCTCGAGTTCTCGTACGAGGCTCGCTTCTGAGTATCGTGATGGCGGGTTTGTGAAGTTTTGTTTCTTTTCAACCGAACCTAAGCCAAGCTCTTCACCCTGTTCGATCGGCGGAAGCACCTTGTCGTCGTCATTTTTAGAACTAGACGGCAGAACTCGTGTATAGCCGTCGAATTCAACGATACGACCCTTTGCAGTCAACTCATAACCATCGACATCAACGCGGATTCTAGTGCTCATATAACGCGCAGGCATCATCTGACACGCCACGAATTGACGCCAAATTAAGGCGTACAAACGTTTAGCATCAGACTCCATGCCAACAAGATCGTCTTCCAAGACTTCTATATTTGAAGGGCGAATCGCCTCGTGTGCTTCCTGAGCACCTTCTTTTGAACCATAGACATTCGGCTTTTCGGGCAAATAAGACGCACCGAACTTGTCGTCAATCAATGAGCGGCATGACTCCACAGCCTCAGCCGATAGATTGGTCGAGTCAGTACGCATGTAGGTAATGTAACCTGCCTCATACAGACGCTGAGCCATCATCATCGTCTTCTTAACGGAGAAACTCAGTCGGGTCGAAGCGCTTTGCTGAAGCGTCGAGGTGATGAATGGCGCAGGAGGCTTTGACTTCGTTGGTCGATCTTCGCGCGACGTCACCTTGAGCGGGCGCTGCTTAATTAACGCTTCAACGTGACTGGCCTCAGCTTCGTTCTTTGGCGAGTAATCTTTGCCCTGATATTTCGTTAACGAGAACTTAACGTTTTGGCTTTTTGCTTTTAATGAAGCGAATACATCCCAGTACTCCTCGGGAACGAACTGACGGATCTCCCGCTCTCGCTCAACCAAAATTCGTACCGCCACCGATTGCACGCGTCCAGCTGATAGCCCGCGCGCTACTTTCTTCCAAAGTAATGGTGACACCATAAAGCCTACGACACGATCGAGGAATCGACGAGCTT
This sequence comes from Gammaproteobacteria bacterium, assembly GCA_013372965.1. Taxonomy (GTDB): domain Bacteria; phylum Pseudomonadota; class Gammaproteobacteria; order Pseudomonadales; family DSM-25080; genus Umboniibacter. Next base: position 4,004 of record JABXIR010000152.1, on the reverse strand, counting down.
GCTGTGCGTTAACACGATTCATATCAAGACGCGACGGTTCCTCGAAGGCGGCCTTAATCGCTGTTTTGGTAATTTCGTTAAACACAACGCGCTGGTAGCGGCTTTCATCGCCGCCAATGGTTTCGCGCAAGTGCCAAGCAATCGCCTCTCCCTCGCGGTCCAAATCCGTTGCGAGGAAAACATGATCGGCTTTGGCTGCTATCTGTTTCAGCTCCGCGACGACCTTCTCCTTGCCTGGCAGGATCTCATAATGCGCGTCCCAGTCGTGATCAGGGTCGATACCCATACGTTGCACGAGCTGCTTACGCGCCTTCGCGGCCTGATGCTTTGCCTTTTCCTCGGGCGACATTTTTCGTGTTTTAGCGGCCATTTTTGCCCGCTCGGCGGGTGTCGTCGTTTTGGCATTGCCTGACGTAGGCAGGTCACGAATGTGGCCCACAGAGGACTTTACAATAAAGTCCTTGCCTAGGTACTTATTAATCGTTTTGGCTTTTGCAGGAGACTCGACAATTACAAGGGATTTGCCCATAACTTGTTAATTCGTTCCTTAATTTTTGATAAACACAGCCGACTCTAAAGGCAATGTTTCTTGAATTTGTTTAAGCATTATTAGAAGCAGATAAGCAATTAAGCAAGGAATTTAACTGATTTCGTAAATCATCTCCCCGCCCAAATTCATGCCACCACAGCTCGATACCTCTGTCGAAAGTCTTAATTTCGACATAACGATCATCACCCAAAAAATGAGACTTAATGATCGACTGGGCCTCTTCCGGCACCCCAAAAAAGTCATCGGGGTAACGTTGGCGCCATCGCCAGTTTCCGACGAGAGACTCGTCTCGAAGTTGGTAGCGATAGACCGGAATAAACCGTTGCGACCTTTGCTCTTTCTCGAGCGTTACACGCCAGCCAGCCTGTAACGCAACACTTCGCAGTGACTCTAATTGACGCTCACGTTTAGAAGGACGAAGCATACCAAACGCACCGATCGCCATGCACGCAACTAATATTATAATTAACCAAATTGGCACGTCGGCCTCATTTTAAGTGTTGAAAGTTTTCGCCGCAGGGTTATATCATGAACTAATCATCAATGCGACAAGGAACGCTAAATGAGCCAATATCAACGTATTCTAGTAGCCCTAGACCTTACAGAAAACTCGGATGAGGTCGTTCGACGTGCAAGAGGCCTAAGTACTCAGCATGATGTCCGTATCACAATGGCTCACGTCGTAGAGCCACTCGCACTCGCTTACGGTGGCGATATCCCTCTCGACATGACGGATGTACAAGAACAAATTCAAAAGCAGGCAGAGTCTCGATTAAAAGAGATCGCAAAGAAGCACGACATTCCAGACTACGAATGTCGAGTACTGATTGGTCAGCCGGAAGCAGAAATCCGAGCCCTCTCACAGGAACTAAACACCGATTTGATCGTGGTGGGCTGTCACAGCAGAGCAGGCCTTTCTATGTTATTCGGATCCACGGCAAATAGCATGATTAATGGTGCACCTTGTGATGTCCTCGCCATTCGCGTAAGCGACTGACATGCGATGGACCGATGCGGGAATCAACTGGCTTGATTCCCGTATAACCAAGCGGCACGATTTACTAATTAAAGAGGCTATAGACGCCCGAGTAGCGCGTATTTTATGTATTTGTTGCGATCCCAACGACTTGGCGCTTGCGAACGATACCAAATCACTCGACATCGAAGCGCTTTTCACCGTGGGTCTTCACCCGCACTACGCAACGGAAGCCAACCTCTCACTCGTTCGTAAAGTAGTTGCAGACACCTGTAGCAATAGTCGCTGCGTTGCGATTGGTGAGGCGGGACTCGATTACAATCGCATGCTTCAGCCGAAGCAACATCAACAGCGAATCTTCGAGGAACAGCTGTCTTGGTGTAACAGCTACGACCTTCCACTATACCTTCACCAACGGGATGCGTTTAAAGACGCCTTAGCACTCATCAAATCTGCAGGTGTAACACGCGGCATCGCACACTGTTTTACGGATGGCGTTGCGGAAGTTAAAGGCTTTCTCGATCAGGGCTTTTATATTGGGGTAACGGGATGGTTGTGTGACGAGCGTAGAAACCATGCGCTAATCGAAGCACTGCGGTTCGCCCCAATCGACCGTCTCATACTCGAAACGGATGCGCCATATTTGACACCAAGAAATCTTCGCCCTCGGCCGAAGACGAGCTGTAACATGCCAAAATACATTCCACATATTGCAGATCACTTAGCTCGCCTGAAGGGGCTCACGCTCGAACAAGTCAGCGAGCAAACCGAACTAAACTTTGAACAATTATTCTTGCAGACCAGCGTTCAAGAACTCACGTAATAGCTCAGCATCGAACGGCCAGTAAAGCCCAGACCCGAGAGCCGAAGATATTAATACTGGAATCGAGTCGCCGTAAGTCTCAACGAGTGCTGAGTCTTCGGCGATATCGACCGTGTATACCGTCGCATCGGTGAACTCTTCGATAACCGACGCGAGGACGTCTTCTGCTTGATCACATAGAGCGCAGTGGCTCGTACCTAACAGTAGAAACTCAGACACGATGTTGAATCTCCCACAGAGAGTGAATTTTGGGGTTTCGTTTAAAGTCCTGATCAATGCTCTGAGCACTCAGATCAGTCACGAGATACTTCTCAGTGATCTTAGGGTCGAGCTTGAACTTACGGAAGTTATTTGAAAAGAACAGCGCGCCCTCGGGTTGCAACAAACGCATTGCATTGTCGATTAAGAACACGTGATCTTTCTGAACATCGAAACTATCTTCCATACGTTTGGAGTTCGAAAACGTAGGTGGATCAAGCATAATCACATCGTACTTGGTTTGCGCCATTTGCAACCACTCTAGGCAGTTAGCACGAACAAAATCATGATAGCGCGGATCGATTTTATTTCGCTCGAAATTGCGTCGTGCCCACTCTAAATACGTATTCGACATGTCGACACTAGTCGTCGTCGCACCGGCTTTCGCCGCGTGCAGTGATGCGACCGCAGTGTAACTGAACAAATTCAAAAACTTACCATTGCCAATGATGTTCGCAATGTGACGCCGCAATGGACGATGATCTAAAAACAGCCCGGTATCAAGGTAACGCTCTAGCTCGACTTCAACTTCGCAATCGAATTCAGTCACAAACGTTCGAAATTCTTCAGGCGCCTGTTGGTACTGTTGACGTCCCCTCTGGCGCTGGCGAGCCTTGGTATGCAGTGAACTGACCGGTACATCCGCATAAGCGGATACTGCCTGAAGAATCGCATCCCAGCGCTGTTTCGCGACAGCCTCAGGAATCGTTTTGGGCGCGGCGTACTCTGACACCACAAACTGATCGCCGTAGACATCAATTGCGGCGGAAAACTCTGGAATATCTGCATCGTAGAGGCGATAGGCGTCAATTCCTTCGCGCTTCAACCAAGCCTTTAAGCCACGATAATTCTTCTTCATGCGGTTATAAACGACGCGTGCCGATTCTCCGAGTGCATCGGGCGTAACGACTTCTGTTGGCAAGGCTCTTAGGTTCGCTTTTGTATGAGGGTTTGTTAAGTCGAACTGTAGAAATGTCGCTTCAAGCTCTCCGTTATTAAAACGGTTCAACTTCGGCGAACGAAGTGGCATATAGCGACACAATTCCGGTTCCGATGTAATCACCGCGAAAAGCTTTGCACCTTCAAGCGCAAGCATCTGTTCGCCAAGCTCACGGTATAGTGTTGGGAGTGCTTCAGGATCACCGACCTTTTTGCCGTACGGGGGATTCACCAAAATGACATCTGCCTTCAGGTTCTCTGGAATCCCTTCGGTAATGTCGTTTTTAACGATTGAGATTTGATTTTTTAGGCCGGCTTTAGAAACGCCGCGCTGTGCTGCCTGGAGTGCTTTGTTTGAAACCTCTGAACCGACAATCGTGCCCAAATAGCTACGCTGACCGTTCGAAAATCGCTCCTTAGCCTCGTCGAGAACCTCCTTCGCGATCACGTCGCTGTGC
>JABXIR010000100.1 GCA_013372965.1 Gammaproteobacteria bacterium | reverse complement strand
CATCGACGATTCGCCACAAAACCCAAATCCCCACGGCGACACACACCGGGACACGATAGGCTTCAACGCGTTTAAAACTACTCATCATGTGTGATTACCTTGGCGGAATGGATAACCACCGGTTCGATCGGTTGATGAAACGCGACATCTTGACCTTCGTAAACAATATAAGTTTCTTTGAGCTCGACTTGAGCGATCGAATCGATGACGTCGAACCCCTCGACTACATACGCAAACACCGTGTAACGACCATCGAGACGGTGTATATCGTCGAGCGCGATATAAAACTCGCTATTGCCTGAATTAGGATCGGTATCGCGGGCTAAACCGACGGCTCCTCGGCGGTGAAGAGGTGATTTTTGCTCAAGATATTCGCCCGGCACATTCGGTTGAACGATATCATCGCGATTAGCACCCGCTTGGATCACAAAGCCCGGAACGACTCGGTAAAATTGCTTGCCATCGTACCAACCCGAGTTAACTAAACGTAAAAAGTTCGCAGCCGTTTCGGGTGCCAATTCTGAGTGAACCTTCAGGTAGATATCTCCCTTTGAGGTCGACATCCGAACGTCATCTGCATGAGCAGTAACTGAAACGTTAAGCAGTAAAAACAGTAGAATGAAGCGCTTCATTAATTGCCTTTATAATAGTTTTAAACGACCACTTTTCTATGATGCCATAGTTGTATCAGAAGTTAACACTGCTTTATTTCATTTTTAAGAACAAATCGGGATGAAGCAATTATTGTTGAAGATCATTCAATATTCTTGTAGCTTAGAACTTAAAGTTCTATTTCTAAAAACAAAAATCATAACAAGAGCAACGTATGTCAGAGTCTAATGTAACTGCTAAACGCACTCGCGGGCCGAATTTAAAGAAGCGCCAGCGAACCCGTAACAAATTAATCGATGCGACTAAATCTCTACTACTAACAAAGCCTGCCGATGAGATCACCATTAATGATATCACCAGCTCAGCGGATTGTGCGCTTGGCACGTTTTACAATTACTTTCTAAGCAAGACGCTTATCATGGACGCCGTAATGAACGATTTGATCGAATCATTACTCGAAGAAGTGAAATCCGATTTCGACAATACTGGCGTGACACACCCAATTGATCGCCTTTCGGTTGGCTTTCGTTTGGTTTCGCTGAACATTACCAGTAGATCCGACCTAGGATTTCTTCTTTTTGAAAGCGGGCTACCACTCAAGAACCTCGTGTTCAACCTCGAAAGCTTTATTGAAAGCGAAATCGACGCTGGTGTCGAAGAGCAGCTAATCACTGTGTCTGAACCCTCGTTGGTGGCAACGCTAACGGCTGGGTCATTGATGAACATGCTAATGAAACAGTACTCTGGATTTTATGGTCCAGACATGATTGATATGATTATCCAACCATTTTTAAAATCGGATCTGGTCACAGTGCATAACTAATGACGTTTCAAAATCAAACCTTATAAAGCATTTCGATGTGTGCGATGCCATCCTCGTCGTACTCATCGGAGCTTTGCACAAAGCCCAATTTTCCGTACATCTTTGCTAAGTGCGCCTGAGCGCCAATTTTAATGTTGTTCTTACCAAAGCACTGAAACGCTCGGACGATCGAATGCTTCATAAGGGTATAGCTCATACCGGTTCCGCGCGCCTCTGGGGCAACGACCACACGACCAATTGCTAACGCATCTGCGTAGCTCTGACCTATATCGAATAAGCGTGTATAACCGACCAGCTCATTATCGAGATACATTAACAAGTGCACCGCGATCGGATCTTTACCGTCGATATCCGGAAACGCACACGCTTGCTCAACAATAAAGACGTCCTGTCGCAACTTTAGTAATGCATAGAGTTCCCGCATTGTTAATTCATCAAAGCGCTTCAAAATCACCTGTTCGTCTAGTTTTTGCACAATTCACCTCATACAAGACCTTCTAGTACCTTACAGCGCTTCCAGCGAGCGATCAATTAGGTTAAATTACCAAAATAAAAACAATTACTTACATAACCGAGAGCGTGTCCAGGATGACAGATGCAACGCTGACAATCGACTTAGATATCAGCCAGCCCATGGCTCACCACGATATCCCTACGTGTACCATTATATGGGCAGACAAGCCTGAACTCGTGGGTTCACAACTGAATGTATCAACTTCGCGTCGATTTGGCCGTGGTTTCGCTGAATTCAAACACATCGACGACCGTAAAGTATTCATTGATGATCCGTACCTGTCGCGTACCGGTTTCCAGAGCTTTTATAGCGCAACTCAAGGGCTAACCATCGAACGCGGTGATTGTAAGCAAGACATCGAAATCGACGGCTTATCACTCGACCAGTCCATTTTACTCTCTAACGAAGCACTCGGTCGTGGCGTTCCGCTCATTTGGGCTAATCGCTTGGTATTATTGTTTCACTTCCGAAGTTCTGCCACGCCCGATCTACCACCAATGCACGACATCCTTGGCGTCAGCCACTGTATTCAACGCGCGAAGCAATCAATTATGAACCTTCGCGTCGATTCAGGCTCAGTGCTGATTAATGGCCCGTCGGGAACGGGAAAAGAACTCATTGCTCAAGCACTTCACAAAGAATCACTGCGCAGTGACCAACCCATGATTAGCGTTAATATCAGTGCGATCGCGCCTGAGTTAGTCACAAGCGAATTATTCGGGCACAAAAAAGGCGCGTTTACCGGCGCCGATCGTGATGCAAAAGGCCTATTCGAAAAAGCCCATAAAGGCACGTTGTTTCTCGACGAAATCGGTGACGCGAGTGACAACACACAAATGGCCCTTCTACGAGCACTCGAATACGGCGAAGTTCAGCCCGTTGGCGGCGACGAGCTAATTAAAGTTGACGTTCGCGCCATCGCAGCAACCGACGCAATACTTGAAGAACGCATCGACAATGCGTCGTTTCGGCTTCCATTACTACAGCGAATCTCAAGCTACACGATTAAGCTCGAAGCACTAGATCGACGTAAAGAAGACATTGGTATCCTCGCCCTGCATTTCATCCGTAAACACGAACGTGATTTTTCGAATCATTACGATTTTGCCGCTACAACAGGCATGACCAGCCAATTGCCGCAGTTGCTTTACGCGTTTTGCAGATACAACTGGCCTGGTAACGTCCGTCAGCTCGCTAACCTTATTCGCCAAACATTGACCGATGCCGTCGGAGATAACCACATCACGTTGCCTCGTTGCATACAAGAGCACATCGATGTAATCACGCCTAAAAAGGGCTTGTTTAAACGAAAAAAACGCCCTCGCGAACTGAGTTCAAAAGAAATTGAAGCGACACTTATCAAATATGCTTGGCACCCAGAAAACGCCGCCGATGAGTTAGGGATATCTCGTTCGGCTTTGCTAAAACGAGCCAAAGATGACGCGATACTTCCCAACACCGGATCGTTTTCCGCTGATGATATTCGCACCGCTCTAATCGACCATAATAACGATAAAGCCCAAGCCGCATTTGCATTACGCGTTACACCCAAAGTACTCACGCGCCTCATGAACGAACACCAAGTCGAGGTGACGTCTTAGAATGAGCCTCGAATTGAACACCAAGCTCGGGCACTATCACGTCATTCGTCCTCTGGGCGAAGGCGGTATGGGTACCGTGTACTTAGCCTCTGATACACGGCTCGATCGAAAAGTCGCATTAAAAACAATTGCCATGCCGGAATCGGGCTTTGAGACGCTTCAGGCGGAAGCCAAGATTCTCGCCAGTGTCAATCACGCTAACGTGTTATCACTTTATGATGTATTCGAACACGAAGATCACTATGTTTTAGTCACCGAGTACCTACCAAACCAAACGCTCGCTGACGCCCTAGCCTCTGCCCCCATGGCATTAGATGAAGCTCTAGACACGGCCATTGCATTAGCACGAGGCCTTGAGGCAATACATCAGCAGCGTATTATTCACTGCGACCTAAAGCCATCAAACGTACTTTTAGGCTTCGATCGTACGGTAAAAATTGGTGACTTCGGGATCGCTTTAACGGGTCAAGTAAACGACGATCGCACAGATCAGGTGAAAGGCACTCTCGCCGCAATTTCGCCTGAACTATTATGCGGAGAACCGGCAACGCCCTCCTCCGACATATACTCGTTGGGTCTTATTTATTATCAATTATTCACAGGTAAACCGCCCTACGACGAATTTCACGATGACGACGCGGTGAGAGAAGCTATCCTAAAAGGCAAAATACCTCGCCCCACGTGCCCCATCAAAGAAGTTAATCAACTGCTTGATGAGATGCTACAAACGAGCCCTAAAGCTCGAATTAACTCCGCGTGCGACGTTGCGCAACGTTTGCAGCAAGTTCGCCAGAAGCGAACCCTCAGCGAGCTTACCGGCACAATTAATGCGGCTCACTCAAAGAAATTTCCCAAGTGGGCATCACTTTCGCTGAGCGCGGTACTCTGCATCGGCGTATTAGTAGGGTTCAATGCTTATATTAGTGAACCGCCGCCTACTAAGCGTCTCGGTGTTCTGGTCGATCAAGTCGTTACCAATGGGTTTGATGAGGT
>JABXIR010000045.1 GCA_013372965.1 Gammaproteobacteria bacterium | reverse complement strand
GTAGTACGTTATATGGAGGGCGATGTTCCTTGATTAAGTTTTGTTCGAGCAAAAGCGCCTCAATCTCCGTTCCGACCACCGTTACCTTTATGTCCGCAATTCGCTTAACCAGGGCGCGTGTCTTGGTCGAAAGTCCCGAAGTAACGAAATAACTCGACAATCGGCTCTTCAGGTTTTTCGCTTTGCCAATGTAGAGAACCGATCCATCAACGCCACTCATCACATAAACTCCGGCGCGCTGAGTAATCGATGACAGAAACGTTTTGGGGTCGAAGGCAGTCATAAATCCTAGTGACTAGTTGAAATGGCAAAAGGCGAGACGAGTTGAGGCTCCCGTTCAAGTTCAACACCGAACTTGGAAGCGACCTCAGCGATGATCCAACGTTCAGATGCGACCAACTGATCGTAACACGCACCCTTGGGGTTGGTTAGCACAAGCGCTTGCTTAGCGTAGGGGGTGATGCCACCCTCAAGAGGTTCACCTTTCAGACCACACCTTTCAATTAGCCAACCTGCAGCGAATTTAACGCCCTCGGACATATTCCAATGCGGCACACTCGGATAGTCGGCGACCAGACGAGCAGCGTGTTCAGAGGACACGATGGGATTTTTAAAATAACTACCCACATTAGGCAGAATACTCGGTTGAGGTAACTTCTGTGAACGTATATCACTGACTTCATCCGCGACTCGTTTCGAAGTCAGCCCAACCTCACCTTGTAACGCGTCTAGACCGGCATAACTGAGAACAGGTGACGCCACCTTCGACAGTTCAAACACCACTTGAATGATGAAGTACTTTTGACGCCACTCGTGTTTGAAACGACTCTCTCGATAACCAAACCCACAGCGTTCCGCTGAGATCTCTTTCACCGTACGTGTATGTATATCAAAAACGATAACGGAATGAATAACCGAGCTTACTTCAACGCCATACGCACCGATGTTCTGCACCGGCGCGGCACCGACACTACCGGGTATTAAGGCTAGATTCTCTACACCCCATAAACCTTGGTCGACGCACTGACGAACAAAATCGTTCCAATTTAGACCAGCACCCACCGTCGCTCGGACGGTTGTGTCACTAGACTGAACGAACTCAAGGCCGGATATCTCACATTTTAATATCATGCCTTCGATGTGATTCGGAAAGATGGAATTGGTACCTTCGCCCAACACTGCAATTGGCATGTCCAAAGCAAACGCTTCGTCGATGGCATTATCTAGCGTCTCGACGCTATCAATGCTACGTATTGCCCTCGCAGTTGACGTCAGGCGTAGCGAATTACAATGGGTTACGTCGACCATCTCCGGTTTGCTAAGCACCATGCTCTATTGCCTCTAAAAGTGCCACACATCCGGAGTGAATCTGAGAAAAGGTCAGTTCAAACCCCTCGGTGTCTCCGTAATAGGGATCGTAAACATCACCACGAAATTCCGAACTATAGTCAAGCAGCTTAACGACCGGTGTGACACAACCGCTCGGGCGTAATCGTTCAACATCGGCGCGATTTGACTCATCCATAGCGACGATTAGATCAAAGCGTTCGAAATCAGACAAATTAAATTGTTGGGCACGTAATGGGCTAATATCGATGCCTTTATTCAAGCTCACTGACTGCATGCGACGGTCTGGGGCCTTGCCAATATGCCAATCACCTGTACCAGAGGACTCAACCTCTATAGCGACGCTAGACGTGCTTACAAGCGAGCGCATAACGCCTTCTGCTGTTGGACTTCGACAAATATTACCCAAACAGACGAACATGATTTTCAACTCAGTGCTCTCCCATTAACTCGCGCACTCGTTTTAGATCCTCGATGGTGTCGATACCACCCGGCACAAGCTCACAGCTTTCGGCACAGTGAATGGCTTTGCCGCCGACCATAAAACGTAGCTGTTCGAGCTTTTCGGTATTCTCAAGCGCAGCTGAATCCCACACCACAAAATCATTAAGCACACCAACGCGATACGCATAGATGCCAATATGTCGAAATGCCCCCATAGAAGGCAATTGCTGCGAGTCGTCTCGAGGCCAAGGAATCGGCGCACGAGAAAAATATAACGCGGTATCATCGGCAGCACGAACCACTTTAACGACATTCGGGTTCACGAAATCACCGTACTGATGAATTGGTTCGCATAGGGTTGCAACCGAGACCTTAGGGTTCGAGATACAATTGTGAGCCACTTGATTGATCACTGACGGTGGTATCAACGGTTCGTCGCCCTGAACATTCACTACCACGTCATCCGCATGCCAGCCCAAAATCTGAGCGACCTCTTGAAGTCGATCCGTGCCAGACTCATGATCGTTTCGGGTCAGGACCACACGGGCTCCAAACGCCTCACATGCCTCAATAATACGTTCATCGTCCGTTGCGACCGTAACGCTAAGTGCGTCCGCCTTGAGCGCCTGCTCATACACCCGCTGAATCATTGTCTTTCCGAGAATATCAACGAGCGGTTTGCCAGGTAAACGCGAGGAAGCGTAACGCGCAGGAATAACAATGTGATAACTCATTACTTGCCCTTTACAGAAGTCATTAAGAGATCGAAGTGATCGGTTGCAAGTTTATCAAGATTTGCACCAATACGCAGGTAAACTGCGTCATCGCTGACACGACCTCTTAACTTGACCGCGTCTTTTTCGGTTGTTACGAATGGCCCCTGAAGCTGCATAAGATCGGCATCTGAATAACGATGATGGTCATCGAACTCGTGAACCACGTCGGTCGACACCCCCAGGCTTCGGAGGCTATCGTAAAATCTTGATGGATTACCAATACCACTCACCACCGGGGCCGCGATTGGTGGACTGCACGGTGTCCCATCATTTATCCGATAGAATCCGTCTACAGTAATCGACATGCAAAACACGGGAACGTCAAAATTTATCAATGCATCTGCGCTAGGTTTCGCACCGGTATTAATGATAATTGCATCGCAATAGTTGAGCCTTGAAACGCTCTCTCGAAGTGGGCCCATAGGCAGCAGTCGGCCATTACCGAAGACCCGCTTACCATCGACCACACACACTTCGAAGCGACGCGGCAGACGATAATGTTGAAGACCATCATCGCTAATCACAAGGTCCGCAACGTTAGCAGCCACTTCTGCGGCAGCATATCGATCTTGCGAAACAAAGACTTTGAAGCCTCGATTAGCCAGTAGCTTGGGTTCGTCACCGACATCATCTGTACTATGCGACGGATCAACCTCGATGACGGATTGCCCTACATCACTGTTATATCCCCGAGCAATAATTGCCACTCGTAAACCTGAATCAATGTAGTGCTGTGCCAAAGCAGCAATGAGCGGCGTCTTACCTGTACCACCCACGGTGACGTTGCCTACCACCATCACTGGGGTGTCGACAACCAAAGACGTATTTCGATGGCGAAGTTTCGCTCGAGTGAAAAGACGAACTAAAATTTCAAGTGGGTACAGAGCCCACAGTAGCCCTGGTGACTTCGAGTACCACTTGTTTTCGACCCATTGACGTATCTGCATTAATTGGAAACTGTCGTCGCAATGCTCACTTGATTAAATCCATTTTGGGCGAGCGCATCTAAAACATCAATGACCATTTGATGGGTGGCATCTTTGTCTGCCTCGATTGTGACAACCACTTCTCCGTCAAGGTTAAGCGACTCAATTGCCCGAGCGAGTTGCTCGGAACCGCCGTTAACTGATCGACCGTTCAAGAATAGCGAGCCATTCGACTGGATAGTCACGGTTAAATCCACATCGATACGCTCGACTTCATTGCTCGCCTGAGGAAGCTCTAGGGAGAACTCGCTGTCCTCCTTGAACGTAGTTGTGACCATAAAAAAGATGAGTAACAAAAATACAACATCGATTAACGGAGTGAGATTAACCCCTTCTTTCACACGGTGCCGTCTAGCGAATTTCATGATGACTTAGCTCCGCTTTGCGACCGGCTTAGCGAACAGCGCATCAATGAAACGAACGCATTCCTTCTCTAGGACCACTGAGATCGACTCGACACGGCGAGTAAAATATCGATCGAGCATCGTAGCTGGAATTGCAACACTCAGTCCGGCAGCGGTCGTGATTAATGCTTTGTTGATACCTGCTGCTAGCATGGAAATATCGTTACTCCCCTGAACCACAATCGCAGAAAACACGTCGATCATTCCCATGACCGTGCCTAATAGTCCAATTAGTGGCGATATGGTTGCTATGACGCTTAGAGCAGTCAGAAAGCGCTCGAGCTCGTGAATGACTTGATTGGCCGCCGCTTCCATACTCTCTCTAACCGTATCGCGACCATGAGATACGTTCACCAAACCTGCTGCTAGGATGCTACCGAGGGGCGAATTACGTCGCAGCCTTCGTAACTCATCATTGCTAAATTTCTTTCCAGAGCTGAGCTGCTGCCACGTTTCAGCGGTCACTTTTGATGGCGAAATCTTTTTGGTATTCAAAGCCCAGAGGCGCTCGAGAGCAATGCCTATGACAAAAATGGAACAGATCAAAAGCGGGAGCATCAACCAGCCCCCAGCGACCAAGATATCGTACACAGATTACCTCACGGTTCAGGATTACATTGTTTATAAGTTATAAGTTGTTGGCAGCTGAACGTGACAGTGACGCCAGCAGCGCTTTGCGTAAAGATTAGTGTACCTAGGTTTGCGGTGACAAGCGATAATATCTGGAATTGTGACAGTTTATTCATCACGGATGGATGTGGATGCCCAAACTGATTCTTTTCGCCCGAAGAAACAACAGCAAAGCGAGGTAGCACCGTATTAAGCAGAGCGTAACTCGTTGATGTGGTGCTTCCATGATGCCCAATGATCAGAACATCTGAGTCAAGATCGGAGCCCCACGACCGCACGAGATCAAACTCTTCATTAATCGTTGCATCGCTCATCACCAAGGCTGACCACCCAGGAAACCTCACCAACCAAATGCAGCTGGCCGCGTTGCTGCTATTAAATACTCGAAGTGGACGAGGAGCTAGTGTTTGCACCACGGCACTGCCCACTCTGAACCGTTGACCAACAATACAGTGACGCCCTAAGAACCGAACCCCAATCGATTCTAGATAGCTCTCACCGCCTGAATGGTCGGCATCGTCGTGTGATGTTAACAGCCAGCGGCGTTCGGAGGGATATTCACTTAAATGATGCACGAGAGTGCTGTCGGCAACCTGATATCCCGACATTCCATAGCCACTATCAAGTATCAAAGCCTCTCCGTTAGAATGTACAACGGTACTACTTCCCTGCCCAACGTCCACGACAGTTAGTCCCTCGAACCGACTAGGAACAAGGAAGGCGACCGCAAGGACTAATAAAACAAATACCTGATCGCGGAAAGTACTAATCGCCGCCAGCCACACATAGCCAATAATCAGTGCTAACGCCCAACCATTGATCGAACTCCAGAGCTGGCTGTGCGTAGCAGGCAACAACTCAATGCCCCAAACAAACACGTTTTCGACGGACTCTAGATACACTGGCGGCAAAAACAGCACACTGAACAACGCGACTGGAACAACCAATGTCCAGAGTAGAACCAACACGAAATTGAGTGCGTAGCTAAGCACAAGAGGTGCTGACGTCACTTGAATGGCCGAGCTCTGTAAAGTGAGCACAACCTGCAAAATACCGTACCCAATCATACGACCACCGCGAAACGCTCCTCCAACGACTGCAATGGCAAAGCACGCAAGCATTGAATACCAGAATCCCGGCTGTAATGCATACCCGACGTCCGCGACTAAAAGCAACGCAAATACGAAGGCGACCATTGCGGTCGCGGACAGCCTTCTGCGCAGCCAGACTACAATAACTCCAATGGCGAGCACTACCATCACTCGTGAGGTGGAGACACCTGGTTGAACGTATAGGATAAACACTACGCCGCCCAATGCCGCAACCACCGCCACCCAACGCCCCCTAATAAATACCGTGGTAATGACGATGAGCAGCGAAACCACGATGCCAATGTGCAATCCAGACACGACGAACAAGTGAATCAGACCAAGTTGCTCAAGTCTTTCGATGACGTCGACAGGCAACGCCTCAAGACGTCCGAAGACTAATGAGTGAAGTGGACTCTCTGGTTCACCGATCGATTCGCAATTCGCCTCTAGGATGGTGGCTTCGTGCGTGTTGTTGCGGCTTCGACGTGCAAAGTTCCCAAACACCTCAGGACGAGGCGAGGTCTTTGTAACGGTACTAAGGGTGACATCACAATGACGCTCGACCGACTCGTTGAGCTCAGAGATAAACCAACGTGAATCGCCCTCCACACGTATTCGGGAGGAGAATGTACTGTGCTGCACGGCCTCGACTTTGCCCTTAACTAACTCGATCTCGCTTGAGATCAATTGAGCCTTGAAAACAGGCAGCGCCATCGCCAACACTCCGAGCAACTGCCAGCCACGTAAAAAACGGCACAGTACTAATAACGGGATGACCAATATCCAGCTAACCGATATACTCAACGCTAGTAACAGATAAAAGATTAGCAGCTGAATCATCGCTGCTCGCTCGAGCGACCCAATGGCAAAACATATCCATATTGTATGGCATTCAAAGACCGGCAATACTGCTGCACTCGTTAAAGCCCTCTACGATGGCATATCTCATTCAGAGACAGTGAATTGCAGACTGATCGATGCACTAAACCCAAGTATCGAGGCCTTAACCGAGGCCGATTTTATCGTGTTCGCAACGCCCGAAAACTTCGGTTATATGTCCGGTGGTTTGAAGCACTTCTTTGACGAAACTTACTATGAAGTCGAAGAGTTACAGCTTGCACTCCCCTATTGTGCAGTTATTAGTGCAGGAAATGACGGTACAGGTGCAGCTCGAGAGATTCATAGAATCATGACAGGCTACGGTTTCCATAAAGTCGTCGAGGACCAGATCATCAAAGGCACACCTTCTCCAAACGATCTTAAAGCATTTACAGAACTTGGAATTGCGCTCGCAGAAGGACTATCCTTAGGTATCTATTAATTAATCGCGAAGCGCCTTGCAGTCCGCGCTATTTAACCGTTAAATAGGCTCTTCGCTAAGACCCTGATCACGCTACGACACACTATGCCCAAAAAGCTTTTTAATAAATTACTGCCGAGTCCGGAAACCATTCGTGACCACAAATCGCTCTCGATGATTAGTCACTGGATTGCGGATCCAAGCTTATGGCATCTAAATCGTCGTTCTGTTCCTCGAGCTGTTGCGGTCGGTCTGTTTTGCTGCTTTTTGCCAATTCCGTTCCAGATGATCGTTGCCGCAATGTTAGCCATCGTTGCTCGATCAAATCTCGCGCTTTCCGTCGTTTTAGTGTGGATTAGCAACCCGCTCACCATGCCGGTAATGTTCTACGGTTGTTACGTGTTAGGTATGTCACTGTTTGGCATTCATCCAGCGCCAATGCCAGACGGAGTTACCCTACAATGGCTTGCTGACGAAGTGAGCCAATCGTGGTTACCTTTTATTGTAGGTTGCCTGCTATCAGGGGTGTTCTTTGCCACGTTAGGCTGGGGATTGGTCAATGCGTTTTGGCGTTACCACGTGGTTAAAGCGTGGCGAAACCGCCGCTCGGGACAGTCTAAAGGTTAACTTCACATCGCTTAGTCAGAATGCTGCAGCACCTTTGCAGGCACGACTTTAGTTGCTCGCCACGCTGGGAATAATGACGCGAACAAACTGAGTAGCACGCTCAGTGTAAAAATCCCCAGCAAATCAAGCCACTCAACGCTCACGGGTATAAAACTTACGGGGTAAATACTTGAATCGAGCACCGCCTGCCCAGTTAACGACTCCCACGCAACCACACCCCAAGGAATTAACAGCGCGATGACTCCGCCTGACAGAATACCAATCGTGGTATAAATCATTCCAATAAAGGCACCTTGCGCCATGAAAATTTTCAGGCAAGTGCCGCGAGAAGCACCCATAGTGCGCAGTATTGCCACATCCCGCTTCTTTTCAATGACAACCATTACCAAGGTGGTAACGACGTTAAAGGTGGCGATAGCGATGATCAGAATAAGCAATAGCCAGATCATTTGTCGGGATGATTGAATAGCAAACGCTAAATTTCGATACGTCACCAACCAACTCTTTGAGGTAAAGCCTTCACCAAGGACCGATGCCGCTAGGTATCCAATGGTATGCGCGTTATAGACGTCATCAACCTTTAGCTTGATACCGTCCACCGAATCCCGCCCAGTAATGAGTGAAGCCGTCGAAAGCGATGCGATTAACATCGATGAGTCTAACTGGGTTCCGGTCTCAGCGATCGCTCCCACCGTTAACACTACCAATCGTGGTGCGGCACGTACATTTTCAATTTGCAGAAAGCTAATGCGGTCACCAATGTCCACATTAAATGCCGAAGCCAGACGCCGACCTATAAGTACCTGTGAATCAACGGACAATGCGTCAATACTTCCCGACACAATAAACGAGTCGAGAGGCGATATACGCTGTTCAGCAACGGGGTTGACCCCGTAGAGTAATACCGGCTGGGTGGTCGAGCCAACCTTTGCCAAGCCCTGCGAACTGATAAACGGCGCCGCTTCCGTGATGCTCACGCCGTCAACCAGTTGATCACGAACCGACTGCCAGTCGTCAATACCGCCCAATCGAGTCAGTTCAACTTGAGGCGTTAGATTAAGGATACGTTCCTCGAGCTCGCGCTCAAACCCATTAATGATTGAAACAACGACGACCAGTACCGCAACGGACAGCGCAAGCCCTCTGCCTGCAAGAGAAGATACAAAGCTGATCAATGATGCGCTTTCGCCTCGAATCTTAGCGTATCGATATCCAATAAATGCCGAAATCACTCGGAAAACTCCTGAAGCGTTCCGCTCTCAAGTTTAAAACGTCGATCGGCAATTTCGGCCATCTGACTGTCGTGAGTCACGATAACGAAGCTTTGACCACTCTCACGAGATAGCGTGCGGATGAGTCCTCTGACTTCCGAAGCCGTTTGTTCATCAAGATTACCCGTCGGCTCGTCCATTAAGACAAGCGCTGGTGCGTTTGAAAGCGCACGCGCAATGGCAACACGCTGCCTTTCACCGCCGGACAATTCTGATGGACGGTGATCTTCGCGGTCGGACATTCCAACACGCGACAGGAGTTCCCGAGCGACTTCTAGCGACTTCTTACGTGGTTTTCCCGCAATTAACAGGGGCATCATGACATTCTCAATCGCGCTGAATTCCGGTAGTAGATGATGAAACTGATACACAAAACCAAGACTGCTATTGCGTGCGCGATCACGGTCTTTTTCGCTGATATTTTGCCAACAAAAACCATTTAAGGTGACGCTACCTTCATCACAGTGATCGAGCCCTGCAAGCACGTTAAGTAACGTCGATTTGCCCGATCCGGAACGCCCCATAATCGACACCACTTCACCCTCAAATACGGAAAAATCCAACGCTTTAAGAATCGCCAAACTCCGCTTACCTTGGACGTACGACTTAGATAGACCATTGGCAGATAAAACGACACGATTACTCATAATTTAAGGCTTCACTTGGTTCAATTTTTAAGGCTTTCGACACGGGGTACCGAATCGCACCGTAGCAAATAAGCGCGGTAACAATCAGCACCAACACAACATCGGAAATCAACAGCCGCGTTGGCAACCAATCGACAGCGTACACACTTGGATCGAATAAGTACCATCCGAGCGACGACTGCACCCAATTACTCACTTGGGTCAAGTTTAACGTTAACAGGACCCCTAATGCGCCACCCAGCGCCAGGCCGGCAGCGGCAATGATCAGTCCTTGAAACAAAAAAATCCGCGCCGATTGCTCTCTCGATAGTCCTTGGGTTCTTAACACGGCAATTTCTTTTCGTTTGTTGAGTACTTGCATCGAGAGTGCAGCGATCATGTTAAACGCGCCGATGGCGATCATCGCAAAGAGTACCAGCGTCGTGATACGTTTTTCCATCTTTACTGCAGCAAAAAGCGGCGCCTGTCGCTGAAGCCAATGAGTTCCTTCGTGATTAGAGAGGTAATCTTGGTACCAAGTATCGACCTCAAAAGGATCACTGACAGATACGGCGAAACCGACCTCTTGCTCAGAGGCTCGTAACAGCTTGAGACCACTGGTCAAATCGGTGTAGATCTGCTGACCATCTGCGTCGGATCCCGAATAATAAATGCCACTCACCGTGACCATTTTACTTCGTGGAAATACGCCAACGGGTGTTACTACTGTACTTGGGAGAATTAATTTAAGACGATCGCCCACCGACACCCCCCATCGGCGAGCAAGTGTTTGACTAACGATCACATTAAACGCACCTTGCACTTCGAACCAACTGCCCGAGGTAATCATTCGCGGAATATCCACGACATCAGGAAATTCAATGGGATCAACCGCGTTAACTTCTACCCCCTGGATGCTGCGTGTCGTCTGCCCCATAGCGCTAAACGAGAGGCGTTTTGAAGACGCGACCACCCGTTGATCATTCAAGGCACTTTCGAATAACTCGGCGGAAGAGTTGATTTGCGCATGAGGTTCAGCGAGAAGTACGCGCTGTTTAATTTCAGCGTCAAATCCATTGAGTACTGACATCACTGTAATAAGACTAAGCACACCAAGTGATATCGAAAGCATTGAGGCCCAACTGATGAACGACGCGAATTTCGACTT
>JABXIR010000251.1 GCA_013372965.1 Gammaproteobacteria bacterium | reverse complement strand
AGGATCAAGGTAGTGGCCGCCAACAACATGGATAAAGTACCTAGCAACTTGACCGAATAGGCAATATCCACTCGAAGAAATACCGTGATAATTAATGCCACTAAAAGCGCAACGATCGCCCATCGAGCGCCGTACGATTTTTTGGACTTTTCAAAAACCTGCAAGCGAGCTAAGACACTCCATACAGTTGATGTTAGAACGATTGAGACGACGATCGACGCGATCAATATCAGCCACTCAAAAGTACCCTGAGGCATTGTTGTTAGGTCCATAGTACGCTTATAAGCAAACTTTATTTGTTTGCTTTTGAATATAGCTCACACTTGTTGTCTAGTAAAACTTAGAATCAACAACTATCCTGCACATAGCAGCCAAGATTAAGCGCAGTTTCATCACTTAATCGAATTGGCCAACATTCAATCTCATGAGGTGCAGGCGTCAGGCCAGTATTAGAAGTATGACAGATCTCAAAATCACACGCGTCATCATCGTGGACGATGATCCCGATGATGCCTATATTGCTGCACAACTGTTGCGATCGTCACCACCACCGCATCAATACGAAGTGCATACCCATCTCGACATCAACAACATTGCTGATATCAATTTTGAGGCCTACGATGTTTGCTTGCTCGACTACGATTTGGGAATGATTACTGGCATCGAATTTTTAGAAATGTCGGCGCGCAGCTCGATTCCATTCATCGTGTTAAGCGGGGCGCAAGATATTACCGGCTTTGAGAAAGAATTTGATAATGCTCAAATCATGCACTTCGTGTCTAAGCACGAACTGACCCAAGCGGGCCTATCTCGGACCATTCAGTACAGTATCAAACAATTCGAGCAGCTCAAGGCACTTGCGGCACTTGCCGTTGCTGATGCTGATACAGGTTTAGCCAGCCAAGTGGTATTCAATAAGCAACTGGAGCAGTTAATTGACTCTACTACCGACGAAACCATTAGCGTGCTCGGAATCGACGTTCGCAACCACTCAAATATTGAACGTCGTTTCGGAAGCGAGTTCTATGCAACGATCATGAAATCCATTTCGGACCTTCTTCTTTTGGCACTTCGTGAACGTGAGCTCATTTCGAGAACCAGTTCGTCGCGGATATTGGTTACAACCGTTAGCAGCAGCCCAAAAGCGGCGAATGAGCGTGTCACCTCATTACAACAAAAGCTCGTTCAACATGTGTCACAAGCATTTCCCGAAGTAGACGATCTCGAGTTAAAAATGGCAAGCATCAGCGAGAATCTTGCGACAAGCGCGAGCGAGCTGTTAGCTGCTCTTGAGTTTGCGCTGAGTGAATCGAATCATTCAGGTGGATCACTTAGACACTAGGTTAGACAAGCACTCAGGTCACCATGGTTAATCTTTAGTAACTCCTGCGCGTGATCCTTCGAGTGCCCGTGATAGATCAATATGGCGGTTTTAACATCGCCCTCGCCCTGCTCCAATAACGCCTGTGCAGCCTCGGTCGACGCGCCCGTTGCCATCGTTATGATACGAACCCCTCGCGCCTTCAGCTTTGCATTGGTTGCCTTAACATCCACCATTAAGTTTTTGAAGGTCTTGCCGAGTTGAACCATCGCTGCCGTACTGATCATATTCAAAATCATTTTCTGAGCCGTACCAGCTTTCATTCGAGTACTTCCAGTAAGGACTTCTGGTCCGACATCGACCTCGATGGGAAAATCGGCTAAACCACCGACCGGCGTATTAAGATTGCAGCAGACCGCAGCCGTAGTGACACCCACAGTACGCGCGTACGCTAAGGCTCCCATGACATAGGGCGTTCTTCCGCTCGCGGCAATTCCGACAACCGTGTCTACAGAGGATAAACCCAAAGCAGCCAATTCAGCCCTACCGCAATCCTCACTGTCCTCGGCGCCCTCGACCGCCTTATACATCGCACGCTCCCCCCCAGCTATGAGTCCAACCACCAGCGAATCGGGCGTTGAAAATGTCGGCGGACACTCAACCGCATCAAGCACACCCAGCCGACCCGAGGTACCGGCTCCTAGATAAATAAGTCGACCACCTCGTCTCATATTCGCTACCAATGCATCTACAAACTCCGCGATTCGTTGGGAAACATGCGCCACGGCCTCGTGCACTTTAGCGTCTTCGCGATTGATGACGTTAATTAATTCAGCGGTGGTGAGGGTATCGAGATTATTCGAGCTCGGGTTTAGCTGTTCAGTCGTTAAGACTGACAACTGGTCGATCAACTGACGATCGCTCATGCTGATTCCTCTAGTAAATTCACCGGAAGTACTCCAGGCGCAGGTAGGTTTTGCGCCCATATTTTACACAGCGACTCAATGACGGGCACGCAGGCCTCTTCGAATATAGGTAACCTGTAATCATAGCAGGCGAGTGCACCAACCGTATTGGGTAGCCGACCGAGCCACTCGGGTGATCGAAAACTAAACACGTCAACCTGTTTGCCAAGCACTAATAGTTCATTCACAAGCACCAGCGTGTCCTCCACGGTCGGCCCTGGTTTGATGGGGTGAAAGGTCGCTAACCCCCCCGCCTCAACTGGGCTTTCAAAGGGAAACATACTCAGTACGATCGCTCGCTGGGCACGAGCATCTTCAAATCCCGCCATAATATTATATTTTCTTAGCACCTCAATCACTCGTTTTGCCAAACTCTCCGGCCCATAAACGGCCACGCTTTGAGATACATCAACCAGCGGACAGGCTGCAACCTCAGTAATTGATTGATGCCAAATCTCTGCGCAACGACGCGCGGCCTGCTCCTTCACCTCACGTGGCACGATGGCTGATGGAGATAATCGTATTCGATGGTGCAGAGCCTCAATACGTCGCAACGCCGACTCGTTTGAATAACCCGACGATTCCTGAAGCTTTCGAGATACACTCTTAAGCAGTCTCTCGAAGGTTTCACTCGATGCATTACAGTCAATCGCCAGAGGCATTAGCGCTAGATCACACCCCGACTGCAACGTTCGACAAAGTGCATCACTTGGGGTGAAATGTTCAGCGACTGCGCCCATATCGAGTGCATCACTGATAACGACACCATCGAACCGAAAATCGTCACGAAGCAGATCAATAAGAATTCGAGATGAAAAGGTCGCTGGGACCGTACACGACTCGTTACCCTTGGTGCTGAGTGTTGAGTCGTCCAAGTAAGGAGACTGAAGATGCGCCGTCATGACCGCATCAACGTTGCCACCTCGAATCAGCTGATTGAACACCTCTGCCTCATTCATCGCCTCCTCGAACGACTCAGCTAATGTCGACGCTAAACCCACGTGAGAATCGATTGACGTGTTGCCGTGCCCCGGAAAGTGTTTGATACAGTTCAGCACACCACCCGCTCTAAATCCTTGTAGCTGTCGCTCAGCAAGCTCGACCACCCGCCTCGCATCCGAGCTAAACGAGCGGACATTGATTACGGGGTTACGCGGGTCGCTATTTACGTCTACGCAAGGTGCGAAGTTCCAATTAATGCCTAGTTCGTTTAACTCGAGCGCCATGTGCTTAGCTACAAACTCGGCATGACTCGCAGCTTGACCTCCGGTGGCCGCGATAGACATAGCTCCCGGCATCGCAGTAGTCATCGCTGAATGCGTTCGCATCACCCGCCCACCTTCTTGATCAATTGCAATTAGACACGGATGACCGAGCGCACCATTGATGCTTGCCGACTGAATCTCACAGCACAAGGCCTTCACCTGTTCGCTCGACTCGCAATTCTCTGCGAACAGAACGACACCGGCGATTGGCCAAGTTCTAAAAATGCCCTTCCAAAAATCATTCAACCGCGTTAACGGACTACCGTTAAAGGTTCTCAAATCGAGAATAATTCGCCGTGCTACCGATAGTTCGTCCACGTTATATCCCATCGACTTTCATTTAATCACACTATCGTAGCGCGAGGTCAGGGTGAGTGTCAGTAAGCAATTTGGTGACATGCTCCTCACAGACCAATTTTAATAAGCCGCGTAAATTCGATATACTGCGACGCAATTACTTCGAAATACACGAGAGCCCCATGCGCGTACTTACCTACGGAACATTTGACTTGCTTCATGTTGGACACATCAACATTTTACGACGCGCACGTGAATTGGGCGATGAGCTATATGTCGGACTTTCCACCGACGAGTTCAACGCCATCAAACACAAAACCAGTTTCATGAGCTTTGAAGACCGACGCGTCATCCTCCAGGCGATTCGTTACGTTGACAAGGTTTTCCCAGAGACCCATTGGGACAATAAAATCAGTGACGTCCAGAAGTACGACATTGATCTGTTTGTGATGGGTTCCGACTGGGAAGGCGAATTCGATTTTCTCAGTGAGTACTGCGATGTGATGTATCTGCCTCGAACCGAAGGCGTTTCCACCACCCTCCTCAAAAAGAAGAAGGGCATTTAAAGCGTGGGTTGGTTGCTAAGCCTCGTTCAGTTTCTAATCCCAAGAAAAGCTAACCGATGGGTCTACGCAGATGGCACGCTTAACTCCGCAATTCACTTCTATCGTTTTTGCCGAGCCTACGATGATCGAGAACATATTTATGTGTGCCGCTCGAAAGACCTAGATCGCTTTCGCGCAGCTGGGGTAAATGCCGTCGCCAAAGGATCGTTGAAGGCGCTTTGGTTTATCTTAACCGCGAAAGTATTCATCATTGCCAAATCAAGTCTCGAAGACCTCGATAAGCGGCTGTCTCACGGTGCATTAATTATCAATTTATTTCACGGTATTCCAATCAAATCGATTGGATTAGCCACCTACGATAATCGGAGCGACAAACCCGAGTGGAAGCTCCAACGGTACCGTAAAAAACTCACCCAACAATATGCCCGTTACGACTTTTGTTGCGCAACATCACCGTTCACACAATTGCTGTTCCAGTCCGCTTTCGGACGACCGCTTGAAGAGCTCCCGATTACAGGCGAACCTCGAAATGATTTCCTAATTGAGAATCGTAGTAACCGCCAATGGCTCGAGAATAAATACGGCGAAAGGGTTCGCCGAAGTAAGTGGGTATTTGCTTACATGCCAACCTGGAGAGACTACGGCGAATGGCAACATGGCATCGATCTTGAGCACCTCAACCGATGGCTCTTAGAACATGACTCTGTGCTCATTCTAAGAGCACACCCAAATGATGCTTCGTTCGATATTGGCGAGAGACACTTGGAGGCGATCATCCGCTCGGCCAACGATGGTGGCTGGAGCGATGCCTATGAAGAGCTCGCAGGCACCGATGCTCTGATTTCGGATTTTTCGGGTTTGGTTTTTGAGTATTTACTAACCGACCACCCTGTCGTGCTCTATGCGCCCGACTACCACAAGTACTTAGCTAATCGCCCTCTGATGGCTAGCTTCGACGATATGCGGCCCTGCGAGCTTTTGACCGACTACGCGGCGCTAATACAAAGCCTGACGGACGTGGTAAGCGGTCAATACAACTTCGATCGATATCACACGGTGAAGCATCGCTTACATACTGTGAGAGATGCTAGCGCGAGCCAACGTGTATACGACCACATTATCTCGCGCCTCAACAGCTAGCGGTAGCAACTACCAGCTCGCTCCACGCTGACCGGTCACTTTCCCGATCACTCGTTCACCTTCCCAATAGGCCAGTCCGGTTCTTAAGTCGGTCAACGTCAGCTGAAAGTAGTACTCCACTCGCGTATCGTCGTTGTCTAAATTGCTATTGCGTTGCAGAATCTTGCCCGTTAGCGAGAAGTCTGGCGCGATGACGGTACCATCGGGTTGCACCGTCGATTGGTCGACCATAGGATCGTTGTCCAGATTACGCATTTCTCGAGTGGCGTTATCGCTGCCGTCAAACGCGGTCGTAATGAAGAAGCGACCCGAGTTAAGTAATTGAACACGCATCCCCTTCACCAGCTGATCGGTATCTATTCTTTGCATCGTATCATTCGTCACGCCCTCAATATGAATCACATAACGCTCACCACCCGCCGTGTTCGGGTGAACCATCAACGGTGAGGCTAATATCTCACCAGTCAACTGATTCGCTGCCACCTGAAAATCGGCATAAGTTAACCCGGGCGTCTGCGCCGTGTTGCGGTCGGAAGGATCGATGTACTGCGTAGGCGTCTGACAGCCCGCCAAAATGGCGGCGGCAATAACTACCGTGAAAAACCTTTTCATAATTGGTCATCCTTTATTGAATGTTGATGGTTGAAATTATAGGCTCCGTTTGACCGGAAATCTCGCGAACATAAATCACGTGAGCTCGAGCGCTACGATCTACTTTGATTTTGTGTGAGTTCGTCCCTAAATCTAAGTGAATAAAGTCATCTTCTCGTCGTGCTCGAATCACTTCGAATCGTTCCGGTAATGACGAAACGATCCGAGTATCTGCACTGGTGGTCGCCGCTTGGGCTAAAATAGCGGCAAAGGTCGCTAGACCATCGTCATCTCTTCTCGCAACTTCTCTTGTAATGAGCATTTTGGCCGTCGCTCGAGTAATTTCCCGGACCAAGATACGCCAGTACTGACTGCTAAACTCTGTCTCAATAATGCGGTTCATGTCCGCAACCTCAACCGCTCTCTGCTCATTGACGGAAGCGACTGAGAGAGCGCTTGGACGCGGTCTCAGATAGGGTAATGCCATCGTGTAGTAGTCGTTGAAGGCACCGTATAAGTAGATCGGGATACCGATACGAAACTCACGTTTGATGACCGACTGCCCGCGTTCGAGTATCACCCAGGTATGGCCATTTAAGCTTTCGCGTCCTTCTCGCAAGCGATCGACTAAGTCCGCATCTTCAAGGAATGCCTCATTTTGAGTGACGCTCGCCACTCGATCAAACGCCTGTCGAGCCGAACTATAATCGCCGGAGCCACTCGGATTTAGCATCCGGAAGAGCCCCATGCTGTACGTAGTAAACGGATTAACATAACCCTCGTACGCTCGATATTCACTATTTAGCACGTCACCTTGTTGACGACGAATCTGCTTAACCGCACCTTGGTAGGACGACGTCAGCGACGACTGATCCTCAGCACCATCAAACGCCGCCTCGCGCTGAGCCACGATGTCTTGCTCGAAATATCGAACGGCTAAACGCTGCCGTTCCTCGGCACGGTTGAGCTCAACGCGTGCATTCTGAAGGTCACCTAGCTGCCAAAAATTCCAGGCTTTATAAGTATTAAGCATCACGCCGTCGTAGTAGTACGGTTCGTAATCGAGCGCCGCATCATTTACCAGCATCGAGCCCGCCAACTCGCCGGCCCGCGCTATCGCCGACTCGTTGTCTTCAAAGTTCACTTGCCGCTCGGCGCTATCGAGCACTTGGTTAGACGTCGTCAGGTTTCCGAGTGCGCGCTCAGTGATCCCGAGCTGCAACGCCCAAACCAAATCGCCGGTGCTGCCGTTGCGATCGATTT
This sequence comes from Gammaproteobacteria bacterium, assembly GCA_013372965.1. Taxonomy (GTDB): domain Bacteria; phylum Pseudomonadota; class Gammaproteobacteria; order Pseudomonadales; family DSM-25080; genus Umboniibacter. The sequence goes on along the minus strand of JABXIR010000251.1, from coordinate 486 downwards.
CGGCATATTGTTGCGCGAATGACTGTGCAAGCGGAAGCTGAGCGGTTCGCCACGCCCCGTCGAAGTTTGCTTGCTTCGACTGCTGAACCGCACCGACACAAGCCACCAGCACTGCGCTAGATGCAACCACAGTAAACCAGGGTAGTTTGATGATCTTTTTGGCCAATGGGCCCACTCCTAATTTGCTAATCAACCGTCAAGGGTAAACGAAAATGTGGCAACACGAATGCATACACTTGGTCTGAATTATTCCTCTTAAATTCTAGACCAATTGAACGCAGCATTAGAGGCGAGTTGTACCTATCTTGCCTTTGAGCTTGCAGCACCGGGTAAAAGTCATCGTTAACGATCGGCATACCACTCGATGCGAGATGGCAGCGAATCTGATGCATAAAACCCGTCTCAATCGTCACCTCCCATACAATATAGTGATTATCGAAGTCGATGGGGGTAAATCGACTGATTGCATTGACCTCGCCTTCCGTT
>JABXIR010000213.1 GCA_013372965.1 Gammaproteobacteria bacterium | reverse complement strand
GCTCGAGCACGATCGCATCCCTCACGAACTCGGCATTATTCTTCGAGCACGTTATTTATGGCAGAAAGGCCAACTCAATGCCGCCTATGAATATCTCTACGAATTCCAAGACCAAGGCTACTCATGGCACATTGACCGCTACTTAATGAGCCTTGCGCTGTACGGAAATAACGATTTCAACGCCGCAAGGAATCACCTACAGGTTGCATTAAGCGCCGCGCCCGAGAACTTCGAGCTACGCGAAATTCAAGCACAACTTGCCATTATTTTGGGCGACATCGCGGCCCTGGGCGATGTACAGCAGTTTTTGTCAACACACGCCGAGCAACCTGCTATTAAACTGTTTGTACAACTTTGGATCGCATTTTATCAAGGCCTTTACGATGAGGTGCTACAGGTTATCGACGAAGCCGATTTAAGCGAACTCGAAATATGGGAGCAGCAGCTGATTTTGCTGATTCAAGCGGACGCATTACTGTTATCTGGACAGGCAGACCGCGCACACGACCTTTATATGACGTTGCTCGAGGCGGACGACTTGGATGTCAGTGTGAAAGCACAAGCCATCTGGCACACTCAAAGTGCGGATGACGCACTTATTTACCTTTCGGGAACCACAGCTGAGGCACTCAACAATTACGAACGGTTGCCGTTACATTATTGGCTATACAAGGCGAGAAATGACGATCGCGCCGAATCTACCCGAGAACAAGCCATCAATAACGGCATCGGTGAAGTCCTGCTTGATATACCTTGGCCAAATTAAGCGATACACTAGTTTACTCATCAACCGCGAATAAGAATAAAGTAAGATGGGCAATGCAACGTTTGAGTATGCGACAACACCATTTTGGCAAGTGAACTGCACTCCAGGACGCCCGCAGTACGCGCTAAAACTCAAGTCTAACGAGCGCTGTGTAGACCACCCTGCGCTACTTCGCATTGAGGTTCAAACGAGTGATCATGGTCAATTCGCCGTATTCGACGGGCTTCCCCTCGCTGTCAATAATGATTTTGCTTCGGCCACGCCCAATCGCCGCCTAGCGGCAGCTCTCGACGTCTGCCAAAATCTTAGTCTGCTCCACGAGCAAGTGTGCTCCCCGACCGAACTCAGTTTAACCAGTTTAGTTTTTGACGAAGGGCGTCTGTTGATTGTTCCGGTCGGACAAGAACTTAGCCAAGAATTACTCCAATACGATGCACATCGTTTATGCCAAACGATTTTATCTCTTTTCGGTGGAACATTGGGCGCAACGCCGCCGCTAACCAACGACAATGTGTTAAATGGCTTACTCTTGCGCTTAAGCCAATCAACTCCCGAAGCGCCTGCGCTAGAGGTATCTGAGCTACTTAATGCAATTGCGCGCATTCACGCACATCATCAACAGCGTAATACAGCAATTACCTTCAACGTACTTGAGCCTACCACAGCTGATGATTACGCCACGCGTGTTATAGAGACCGCCGCCGTACCACGACGACGAACCGGTTTATGGCTTAGCCTTACCGCCCTAGTCGCCCTCAGTGTCGCGGCAATAGGGTATTACGCACTGCCTGCACCAATCGAGCCAACGCGGATGGGGGTACAAGTCGAAATCATCGGGTTAAACGACGGTTCCGCCAACGTTGCCCATTCGGTACTCAATTACCACTTAATGAATTTATTAAGTGAATCTCGCGAATTTAACCCCGTTAGCGCCCAGCAACTGCCCAGCGGTGTACCCGATAACATGCTTTGGCGTTCACTCGGTGCCGAATCGGGGGTTACCGCCACGCTGCGTTGTGTTACCCCGCAACAATGCCAGCTAGAGACCCGCGTCGCCGACATCAACAATCAAGTTCAACGCCTTGCCGCCCCAGTTGCCCTAAGCTACAACGCCCCGAATCCGGTTAAACTGCGCGAGTTACTCTCATCGCTGTTAGACATTACGCTACCATTAAACGATTACCATTTATCGGCAGACGATTATCGATTAATCAACGAGGCCGATGCCGCTATTGCGGCACGCGGCGGTTTGAGTACTCAACGTCTCGATGCGCTATTTAACCTAGCTCAACAAAGTAAAAGCCCACTGATTAGCCGAAAACTACTTGAAGTGGTTAAAAATCAAAACGATCCGTCGGCCATACCACGCATGGGCGCACTCATCGACACGCTAGAAAACGATCTTAACGAACGTGATTACTTATCGTTAGAAATCGCCTACGAAGTGTATTTACGCCGTAACACCGATATTCAACCGCAACTAAACCAGCTTGGGATACTCGAGCTCGACTACGGCGTGCAAGAAGACGACGTACTCACCCGCGCGGCACGCCATTTTTATCTTAACGACCCGCAATCGGCCTACAACGAATTGGCCACGGCCATCGAAGCAGTCCCTAGTTGGCGGCTAGAAAGCGCCGCGATATGGTACGCCAGCGGTGTTTTAGCCAATCTTACGCTGGTTGAACAACACGTTGAGTCGCTACTTAGGTTCCAGCCCGATAACCGTGCCGTTCGCGCACAACAACTCAATGTCGCCATTCCTCGTGAGCGCATCGACTGGTTGCAAGAAGCCGCCGAGTTCTTCACCGATGATATCGATCGAAGAAATCAAGCATTGGCGTGGATCGCCATATTTAACAATGACTGGGAAGAGGCAAAGCAGCTAACCGAATCGGCCTATTTAGCGCTTAAAAACGCAGTAAATGAAGACGAATCGGTTAACGCTTCTTTAAGTTTATTGTATGCCGACACCCTACTTAAAACGGGCCACATCGAAGCAAGCCACCAAATATACCAACAGCTGCTTCAACGCTACGACGAGGGCGACCCCTTGGTTACGCGTGCTACGGCCATGCAAGCGATGTGGCACACACAATCCGCTGAGGCGGCACTTACGGAATTTTCTGAAACCACCGGAAATTCCAGCACCGATTCGGAGACGATGAACATCACACTGTTTTGGCTTTATCGCGCCGTCGACCACCCCGATACCGCCAAGCTTCGCGAACGATGCTTGGCGCAGGGGATTAGCCCTCGATTACTCGAGTTAGATTTCTAACTATGGAGGATTTGAGCCATTAGAGCCTGTGCTTATCTCAGGATCCGGCGACGCCATCACCGTGCCACTCGCCGATTCAACCACGACGAAAGCATATTGATAGCGCCAATCGGCCCAATTTTCATTCGCGGCTTTTTTAAATTTCAGCTCTAAATTGCCTTGCTTTATTTTGGCAGTCAGTTGTTTTAGCGAACCCTGACCGTTTAACCAGACAATGCCGTCTTCATAATTTTGTTGTTCGGGCGTGGCTCCTGGAACGGCTACGGTACCCGGTCCTTGGGCGAAAGTGTAGCCATCGGGCAAGCTAACGGTAACCGTATAGTTTCCACCGGCGTTACCGCGATCGTCATTAGGGTACACGATGGAAAAATCGTCGATGAATGTAGTACCTGATGGGAGCTCGATCGACATCGGCCAGCTGCCTGTCGCGGTGGGATTGCCATTAGGGTATTGCGTGGTGTTTGGGTACAGAGTGATGTTGGTATCAACGTTTGCGCCTTGGTTTACGTTTAAACATAACGATACCGACACGGGTGGGTTGGATGTAGGCATACCTTCTCCTTATTAGATTGTTATAAATAGTGTGATTAACTTCACACAAAAGGATTGCCAACACAACAATTTACTAGTCATGTTTCCATACGATCGGGAAACGACATATTCCTAAGCGAAGTCAGCGCACCAT
>JABXIR010000093.1 GCA_013372965.1 Gammaproteobacteria bacterium | reverse complement strand
TTCATGGCGCTGACAGTAAGTCTCTCGCCCGATCAATTCGAAATAGGGGGCACGTCGACCCTGTCTTATGTTCGGACGTTGATGCGGTTCCCAAGTTAGTATTGAAAATGGCAAAACCTGGCGACATTATTCTCACTCAAGGCGCTGGTAACGTGACTCAGGTGGCCACTGCAATTGAGGAGCTTTTGCGTGATGATTAATGTAGCAGCCGCGAAAATTGCTGTGCTGTATGGTGGAGCGAGTGCTGAGCGAGAGGTTAGCTTAAATAGCGGCAGAGCGGTGTTTGATGCGTTGATATCAAAGGGTGTCGATGCACACTTGATCGATACACAGAATAACGTCATTGCTCAGTTGTTACAGTTGAATCCTGATGCTGCTTTTATTGTTGTCCATGGACGTGGCGGTGAGGATGGTCAGTTACAGGCAGTGCTGGAGCAACTGAAAATTCCTTATACGGGCTCGGGTATAACGGGCTCGGCGATCGCGATGGACAAGCTGTTGTGCAAGCGTGTTTGGAGCGGGATGGGGCTGCCCATAAGTGAATACGAAGTTCTAGACGAGAAGAGTTGTTGGCGTGACGTAGAGCATTCTTTGGGTAACAAAGTTGTCGTCAAACCTGTTTGTGAGGGGTCGAGCGTCGGAGTGTCGATCGCCCGCGATTCAGACGAGTTTGAAAAAGCTAAGGCCGTCGCATTTGCGTGTAACAGCGAAGTCATTGCAGAACGCTTTATGAAGGGGCGAGAGTTCACTGTTCCCGTTCTAGGTAATCAGGCGTTGCCGAGTATTCAGCTGGTACCCGCGAATGAATTTTATGATTACGATGCTAAATACATTCAAGACGATACTACCTACTTAATTCCGAGTGGACTATCGAACGCTCAAGAGCAGTGTGTTCGAGAGCTCGCGTTGAAAGCTTTTCAGTCGGTCGGTTGTAGTGGATGGGGGCGTGTCGATTTTATTGAACACGAACCAGGTGATATCCGCTTGATGGAGTTGAACACAGTTCCCGGAATGACGTCACATAGTTTGGTTCCCATGTCTGCTGCTAGCATCGGAATTGACTTTCCCGAGCTGTGCTCACGCATTGTTTCAATGGCAAGGCTGAACAGCACAGTATGAGCACTCGACGCGCACTGACCATTGTCATCGGCCTAACTGTGTTAGGCGTAAGCATTTTGGGTATTGCATGGGCATTACTTGATTTACAGGTCAAGCGCGTTGAGATATATGGCGAGCGTCGCTTTGTTTCAGACAGTGAGGTTCGCGAGATTCTCGATGAGCGACTCAAGGGACAAAGCTATTGGGCCTTAAGTATCGCTGATATTAAAGAGGCGCTTGAAACACATATCTGGATAGAACAGACAAATGTTTCGAGGATTCGTGGTCAAGCGTTTCGAGTTGAAATAACAGAACACGTTCCGATTGCGTTTTGGAACGAGTCGGCATTTTTGAGTCGATCGGGCGAAGTATTCGATACGATGGGCCGAGGGTTGGACCTGAGTCTTCCCAAGTTATCTGGCCCAGAGGTTTTATTAAGCAAATTGGTCGATGAATATCGCGTTTTTAACGAAGCGCTAAGAACGCACGGGATCGAGGTTGCGCAGCTTCGCGCGAGTGCTGATGGGCAGCGCACAATTTTTTTAAATATCGATGTACAGATACGCCTCGGAACTTATAATATTGAAGATAAGATATTGCGATTCGCATCGTTGTGGAACACACTAAGCGAAGAGCAACGTGCGCGTGTAATGAGAATCGATATGCGTTACGATAATGCTGCAGCTATTGCTTGGCGCGATGCCAGCGAAGACTAAATATTTAACAATAAATTCTTACATTTGAGTGAGTGAATGGCAGCTTCTAGTGAAGACAACCTGATTGTAGGTCTAGATATCGGCACCTCTAAAGTCGTCGCAATTGTCGGTGAATATAATGACGATGGTGAGATCGATGTTATCGGATTTGGATATCATAAATCGAAGGGTCTTAAAAAAGGCGTGGTCGTCGATATCAACGCCACAGTCGAGTCAATTCAGCGTGCTGTGAGTGAAGCAGAGACTATGGCCGGTTGTACGATTCACGGTGTATATGCGGGAATCGCGGGCAGTCACATTCGTTCCTACAACTCCCAAGGCGTTGTGGCTATTAAAGAACGTGAAGTCAGCTCGATGGATGTAGATCGAGTAATAGAGTCGGCCAAGGCGTTAGCACTTCCTGCGGATCAACTGATTTTGCACACGCTACCTCAAGAGTATTTGATTGATTCCCAAGATGGCGTGCGCGAGCCGCTCGGTATGAGCGGTGTTCGAATGGAAGCACGTGTTCACCTCGTCACAGCGGCCCAGACGGCGGCACAAAACATTATTAAATGCATTGAACGCTGTAATCTCGAGGTCGAGGAGCTTGTCTTGGAGCAGTTGGCGTCTAGCTACAGTGTTTTGACTCAAGATGAGAAAGATTTAGGCGTCTGCTTGGTTGATATCGGCGGGGGAACGACCGATATAGCGGTGTTTGTGCAGGGCGGGGTTCAGTTTACCTCAAATATTCCGGTTGCGGGTGATCAAGTTACTAGTGATATCGCTCACGCGCTGCGTACGCCAACTAAGCACGCTGAAGAAATTAAAATGAAGTACGCCTGTGCGCTCACCGAACTAGCACACGAAGATGAGACGATCAAAGTTCCTAGCGTTGGAGATCGGGCGCCCCGCGATTTGTCGCGATTAACTTTGGCCGAGGTGGTTGAGCCGCGTTATGAGGAATTATTTGTTCTCGTGCAGCAAGAGTTGCGACGTGCCGGATATGAAGATGCGCTTCCTGCAGGAATCGTTCTAACCGGCGGCACTGCGAAAATGGAAGGCGTAGTCGAGTTGGCTGAGAGTGTGTTCCATATGCCGGTCCGACTAGGCAGTCCTTCGGGCCTCAACGGTATGACCGATATTATGAACAACCCAATTTACAGCACGGGGGTTGGGCTTATCCAATACGGCGTGCATACTCGATTGTTAGAATCAACGGATACTGTTTCCAGTGGTCCTTCGATGTGGTCGAAGTTGAAACATTGGATCGCTGCCAACACATAGGTGTTGACGGGTTTTTGGAGAAATTATTATGTTCGATATTGTAAATGACGATGCACAAAATGCCGTAATCAAGGTCATCGGTGTCGGTGGCGGTGGCGGCAATGCGGTTCAGCACATGATCGATAATGATGTCGAGGGTGTTGAGTTTATTGTTGCAAACACAGACTCTCAGGCACTTCAGCGTGTTCCTGCGAGCTCAGTGATTCAGCTGGGTGGTGACATCACTAAAGGTTTAGGGGCAGGCGCTAATCCAGATGTTGGTCGCCAAGCGGCAATGGATGATCGTGACAACATCGCCGCGGCACTTGAAGGCGCTGACATGGTATTTATTACGGCCGGTATGGGTGGTGGTACCGGTACTGGTGCATCTCCAGTAGTCGCAGAAATTGCTCGTGAGATGGGTATTCTTACTGTGGCAGTGGTGACAAAGCCGTTCCCATTCGAAGGGCGCAAACGCATGCAGGTAGCTTTGCAAGGCATTAAAGAGTTACAAGAGCATGTCGATAGCTTGATTACAATTCCTAACGAAAAACTTCTGGGTGTGCTCGGTCGTCAGACAACTCTACTTGATGCATTCAAGGCAGCTAACAATGTTCTACTCGGCGCAACTCAGGGTATCGCTGATCTAATTATTCGACCGGGCCTAATCAACGTCGACTTTGCCGACGTTCGTACGGTGATGTCCGAAATGGGTATGGCTATGATGGGTCAGGGCGCAGGTAAAGGTGAGAATCGTGCGGTGGAAGCGACCGAGTTAGCGATTCGATCACCGCTACTTGAAGATGTCAATCTGCGAGGCGCACGTGGTATTCTCGTTAACATTACAGCCGGTATCGATCTCACTATGGGTGAGTTGGGTGAAGTCGGTGAAATGATTCAAGAGCTCGCAGCGGATGATGCGACAGTGGTTGTCGGCACCGCTATGGAGCCAGATATGTCAGACGAGGTCCGCGTTACAGTTGTAGCAACGGGCCTGGGCCCAGAGTCTTCAGTACAAGCTGTTTCTCAGCAGGAATCTACGCCAGCCGCTCCGCGCTCGCAGTCTCCTCGACAGCAAGAGGCCATTAACTACGATCGTCCAAGTTTTGCGCGAAAGCCAACGGCACCGGCGAGCGGTTCAACCGAGGCGAAGTTGGATTCAGGGGCAGCGTCCTCTAAACCGACTCCTCGTCAGCAGGGATCTGCGGCGGTGGCGAGTCAACCAGAGCCTGAGAAGTCGAAGGATGATGCACCTGATTATCTCGATATTCCTGCTTTTTTGCGCCGCCAAGCGGACTAAAGTTACATACTTGACTACGTATAGTTAAGTATGCTTGATTTTTGACTATTGCTGCCTCAAGCAGTATACTTCGAGCAATTGAAGTAGTGGGCTCTCCAAGCGCCCACTTTGCTTAGAGGTTAATTATGATCAAACAACGTACATTACAGCGCCCAATTAGCGCCTCCGGTATTGGCTTGCACACAGGCAAAAAGGTGAATTTCACCCTATTGCCTGCTGCGCCAAATACAGGCGTAGTGTTTCGTCGTGTCGATCTAACACCAGCATTCGATCTTCCTGCTCGTGCAGAGCATGTCCTTGAAACCACGCTATCTACGACACTCGTGATTGGTGATGTCAAAATGTCAACAATCGAGCACTTGATGTCTGCCTTTGCAGGTTTAGGCATCGATAATGTGATTGTCGAAATCGACGCTGAAGAAGTCCCAATTATGGATGGTAGCGCTGCACCGTTTGTGTTCCTTATTCAGAATGCGGGTGTGGAAGAGCAGGGCGTGGCGAAGAAGTTTATCCGCGTTAAAAAGAAGGTCTCTGTCGAAGTTGATGGTAAGAAGGCTGAGTTATTGCCTCACGAGGGCTTCAAAATGGCATTCGAAATTGATTTTGATCACCCAGTGCTTAAGGCGACCCGTCTAGACTGCGAAATTGATTTCAGCAAAACGTCGTTTGCAGATGCGATCGGCCGTGCACGTACTTTCGGCTTTACTCATGAGATTGAGTATCTTCGTTCGAAAGGTCTGGTACAAGGCGGTTCTGTTGATAACGCGATCGTTGTAGATGAGTATCGCATTTTAAATGAAGGCGGCCTTCGTTACGACGATGAATTCGTTCGTCATAAAATCCTCGACGCGGTTGGAGATTTGTACACTGCAGGATACAGTTTGCTCGCGGATTTTCGTGCTTATAAGTCGGGCCATCATCTTAACAACTTGGTGCTTCGAGAGCTTTTTGCACAAGAAGACGCCTATGAAATTGTAAGCTTTGAGGCAGAACAAGATTCGCCAGTGGCTTACTCAGATTTTGTTAACCAGCCCGTCTAATTCCATTTTTTTTCAAAATGAAGTCAATTTATCCTAAGTTTGGCTTCATTTTGCGCGCATGTTTCGGTAATCTAAGCCATCAGAATTTTAACAATAAGCTCGCTTAGTCATGAAACTTGTCATCGTCAGTAATAAACACAACCGCTCGCGACACATCACTTTAAGTGTATGGTCTAAAGCGGTATTGTCGTTATGTTTATTAGGCGTACCCGCTGCAGCAGGCTTTTTTGTTGGACAAACCGTCGCTGAAGACGAACAGTCCGAGTTGCTGAGCGACGATACCATTCTCACATGGCAAACCAAAGTTGCCGCTCAGCAGGCACAGATTGACGATTTGCTCGAGCGAGAGAGACTCAATCGACAGGCAATTGAACTTCAGCTCGCGACCATGCATTCTCAGCTTCTGCGAATCGATGCGTTAGGCGAGCGCCTTACGAGCATTGCAGGTATCGATAACGAAGAATTCGACTTTTCGCAGCCGCCTGCATTGGGTGGCCCGTTATCGGTATCCGATGAGAGTTACGAACCTTCAAGTACCTACAATATTGAAACGGTCACGGCGAATTTCGCCACACTATTGGCCGATCGCGAAGATCAGCTCTCGGTTCTCGAGTCTTTACTGCTCTCTGAAAGTCAACAGCGTGAAACCACTTTGGCAGGACGTCCCATTAAGTGGGG
>JABXIR010000173.1 GCA_013372965.1 Gammaproteobacteria bacterium | reverse complement strand
TGGCGTGTTGGCGCAAACATTGCAACACCGGATCACAACGTACCGACGACTCGTGAAGAACGGCTTCAGGGCGTCGAGGGTATTAAAGATAAAGTATCTCAGATTCAGGTTAAGACACTCGACGATAACTGCGCCGACTTTGATATCCTCGAATTCAAAATTAATGATGCGTCTCAGGGCATCGTTCATGTGATTGGTCCTGAAACGGGCGCGACCCTTCCTGGTATGACCGTCGTGTGTGGCGATTCTCACACCTCGACTCACGGGGCGCTTGGAGCGCTCGCCCATGGTATTGGTACGTCTGAAGTCGAACACGTGTTGGCAACTCAGTGTCTCGTGCAGAAAAAAATGAACAACATGCGTGTCGTCGTCGATGGTAATTTGCCGGCTCATATTACCGGCAAAGACATCGCGCTTGCGATTATCGCCAAGATTGGAACGGCGGGCGGTACCGGTTGTGCAATTGAGTTCGCAGGTTCGGCCATTGAACAGCTATCGATGGAAGGGCGCATGTCGTTGTGCAATATGGCCATTGAGGCCGGTGCGAGAGCGGGTTTAGTGGCTGTTGATGAGGTGACCTTAGATTACGTTAAAGGTCGTCAGTACGCGCCACGTGGCGCTGAGTGGGATCAGGCCGTAGAGTATTGGACGTCGTTGCATTCAGATTCGGATGCGACGTTTGACAAGGAAGTCCACCTCTCCGTTGAGTCAATCAAGCCGCAGGTGTCTTGGGGAACGTCTCCTGAAATGACTCTCGCGGTCGATGAGTGTGTGCCAACACCGAGCAGTATTGACGATGTGAACGCTCGAAAAGCCGTGGAGCGCGCGCTCGAGTATATGGGGCTTCAGGGCGGGCAGGCAATCACCGATATTCAGCTTGATCGCGTATTCATTGGGTCGTGCACGAATTCTCGCATTGAAGATTTACGCCAGGCGGCGGCTGTAGTGCAAGGTCGCCAGGTTGCATCGACGATCAAAGAAGCGATCGTGGTACCGGGATCTCAGCAAGTGAAAGCGCAGGCCGAGACAGAAGGTCTAGATCAAGTATTCATCGCGGCTGGCCTTCAGTGGCGAGAACCGGGTTGCTCCATGTGTCTGGCGATGAATGCCGACAAACTGGGTGCAGGCGAACACTGTGCGTCAACCTCTAATCGTAACTTCGAAGGTCGTCAGGGATGGGGCGGACGTACTCACCTTGTCAGTCCAGCGATGGCCGCAGCAGCGGCGATTTCTGGCCACTTTGTCGATGTTCGAGAATTCGTTAAGGAGGCGGTAGCATGAGAGCGTTTACTAAAATAACGGCAGTTGCAGCACCTCTTGATCGCAGTAACGTCGATACAGATATGATTATTCCGAAGCAGTTTCTAAAGTCGATTAAGCGAAGCGGATTCGGTAAGAACTTGTTTGATGAGCTACGGTATCTCGACGAGGGGCGTCCGGATGAGTCCTGCGAGGGGCGCCCGATTAACCCCGAGTTCGTGCTGAATCAGCCAGACTACCAGAAGGCGCAAATCTTGTTGGCTCGAGAGAATTTCGGCTGTGGTTCTTCGCGAGAACACGCGCCTTGGGCATTGGAAGACTTCGGTATACGGGTCATTATTGCGCCAAGCTTCGCGGATATTTTCTACAACAACTGCTTTAAAAACGGCTTGTTGCCGATTGAGCTCGATGCGACAACGGTTGATTCGTTGTTCGTGTTAGCTCACACGGAGCAGGGCGCCCAACTTATCGTCGATTTAGAAGCGCAAACCATTACCCAACCCAATGGCGAGGTCATCTCGTTTGAAATTGATGAGTTCCGTCGTCATTGTTTGCTTAACGGATTAGATGATATTGGTTTGACGCTTGAGCAAGCCGATGTAATCGCCGAGTTTGAAAAAGCGCATTTGGCCCGTAACCCGTGGATTGAATTAGGTAAATAAATACATGAGTAAAAAAGTGTTAGTACTTCCGGGCGATGGTATCGGCCCGGAGATCGTAGCCGCGGCTGAAACAGTGCTAAATGCAGTGAATGAGCGTTTCTCGCTGGGTCTAGAAATCACCCACGGTCTCATCGGTGGTTCGGCTATTGATGAAACTGGTGAGCCATTGCCAAAAGCGACACTCGATGCAGCTAAGCGCTCAGACGCCATTTTGCTAGGCGCCGTTGGCGGTCCGAAATGGGATGCGCTTCCAATGGCCTCCCGACCAGAAAAAGGTTTGCTGGGAATCCGTTCCGAATTAGCGTTGTTTGGGAATCTTCGCCCCGCAATTTTGTACCCACAATTAGCGGAAGCTTCTTCGTTGAAGCCGGAAGTGGTTTCAGGCCTCGATATTTTAATCGTTCGTGAGCTAACGGGCGGTATCTATTTCGGGCAGCCGCGAGGCATCGAAACGACGGAGTCAGGTGAGCGCAGGGGCTTTAACACCTACGTCTATACCGAGTCAGAGATTCGTCGCATCGCGCATTTGGCATTCCAAGCAGCACAAAAGCGTCAAGGGCGTTTGTGTTCGGTCGACAAAGCCAATGTTCTTGAAGTGACGGTGCTTTGGCGTGAAATTGTTGATGAAGTAGCGCATTCGTATCCAGACGTTGAGGTTTCTCACATGTACGTCGATAATGCCGCCATGCAGCTGGTTCGAGCCCCCAAACAGTTCGATGTCATGGTGACTGGCAATATGTTTGGCGACATATTGTCTGATGCGGCCGCGATGCTGACGGGGTCAATTGGTATGCTGCCTTCGGCGAGTCTCGACGAAAATGGCCGTGGTATGTATGAGCCGTGTCATGGTTCGGCTCCTGATATCGCGGGTCAAGATAAGGCGAATCCGTTAGCGACTATACTTTCCGTCGCGATGATGTTGCGTTATTCGCTTGAGTCACAAGCGGCTGCGGAAGCGATTGAAGCGGCGGTCATTAATGTGCTTGAGCAAGGGTTGCGAACGGCTGATATTGCCTCTGAGGGCACAACGGTTGTTGGCACTAACGCAATGGGGCAGGCAGTGCTTCAGGCGCTCAATTCATAAATTAGTTAGGTGGTGTTGTGAAGGTAGGTTTTGTAGGTTGGCGCGGGATGGTGGGTTCCGTATTGATGGAACGCATGCACTCCGAAGGTGATTTTAGTGGCATTCAGGCTGTGTTTTTTAGTACATCGAATGTGGGCGGAAAAGCACCTGCAGTAGAAAATGGTCATACGTTGCTAGAGGATGCCTATAGCGTTGAGGCGTTAAGTCAACTCGATGCCATCGTCAGCTGCCAAGGCGGAGACTATACCCATGAAGTACACCCTAAGCTTCGTTCGTCAGGTTGGACTGGCTTCTGGATTGATGCCGCTTCGGCGCTTCGCATGTCGGAACACTCGACCATTGTACTTGATCCGATTAATCACGATGTTATTGAGGGTGCGCTAAGTCGTGGTGTTCGCGATTTCATCGGCGGTAACTGTACCGTCTCTCTGATGCTAATGGGCGTCGGTGGTTTGTTCAAAGAAGGGCTCGTGGACTGGGTTTCTTCAATGACCTACCAGGCAGCAAGTGGCGCAGGTGCTCGCAATATGAAAGAGCTGATCGCACAGATGGGCTTCCTAAATCAGTCAGTGGCTTCGGAGCTAGTGAATCCTGCTGCATCGATCTTAGATATCGATGCTAAGTTGACGGAAGCGATGCGAAGCGATGCATACCCGAGCGAACACTTCGGCGTGCCGTTAGCCGGCAGTTTGATTCCGTTCATTGATCGCCAGCTCGACAATGGTCAGTCGCGCGAAGAGTGGAAGGGGCAGGCGGAAACCAATAAGTTGCTTGATACGTCTTCTGTTATTCCGGTCGATGGCATCTGTGTGCGGGTTGGT
>JABXIR010000120.1 GCA_013372965.1 Gammaproteobacteria bacterium | reverse complement strand
GTGCCGCAGAGAAACTTTTTGATCCCTGCGTCGGGCGTATAGTTCGAGTCGAATTCGAACGCGAACGCATGCCCCATCCATCCTGACAATGGCTGCGTCACCTGCTGAACGATTGCTTGGTTGCAATACACGAACGCCGGTGCGCCGGGCCCTGCATTTAAATATTTATAAGTGCAGCCAACAGCAAAGTCGACGTGACACGCGTCGAGCTCGACCTCAAGCGCCCCAGCGGAGTGAGCCAGGTCCCAAATTGCCAGCGCACCGGCGTGATGGGCTCGCTCGGTAAGATCCAACATGTCGAGCAGAGCGCCCGTTCGGAAATTTACATGACTGACCATGATGGCCATGACCGATTCATTAATGTGATCGGAGAGCTCGCCTTCTTCCACCAGCTGCAGCTCGATTTCATGTTCGCCCAACAAACGACTTAAACCTTGCACCATATATAAGTCGGTAGGAAAGTTATCCACAGTCGATAACACAACTCGGCGATCAGGCTGAAGTGACTTCGCCGCTCCCAGCACCTTGAACAAATTCACCGAGATCGAATCGGTGCACACCACCTGCCCCGGCGCCGCGCCAATCAGAGCGCCGATGCCATCGCCGACGCGCTGAGCCATCTCAATCCAACCGTGTTTATTCCAACTCGAAATCAGATCGACACCCCACTGATGACTGACGACGTCCGATACCGACGAGACAACTTGTTTCGGCAACACCCCTAGAGAGTTTCCATCCAGATACACGGTGCCTTCCGGGATGCTGAAACGATCACGACAGAACGCCAGCTCATCCGCTTGATCGCGTTCTAATAGCTCTTGCCGACTTATCACTGCTGCTCCTCCAACCAAGACACCCAGGCATTAAACGCGCGGGTATTCGGCATAATAAAGTCAAAATGCCCCGCGTCGCCCACTGTCTGCGTTACGAATAGCTCACTTGCTTGACTCTGCTCGACGATCACATCGGCGCCGCCCCGGAATACCTGCGTGTTTGCATGTTGTTCTCGGTTAACCGGGCTAAATTGCTCATAGAATTCAGCCGAACTGACGCCCACAGGGACTAATGATGAGGTCGCGACCGCACACCCATTAGCTACCTGAGCGTAGGCCGCCAAATCGACAATCGGGGCTAAGCCGATCACACCCGATACCTCGTGATGAAAGTCGGGGGCCAACAAGAGCGCCAAGTGCCCTCCCGCGGAATGACCGACAAGCCAAACGGGTTCTTCTGGGTAACTATTAAGTACCCAACGCACCGCTTGTTGTAAATCGTGCTGCATTTCCGGCCACGGACTCACGCCATCGGTGATTCGAGTGTATTCCGGTGCGATCGCACGGTAGCCATTCGCAGCGATTGCCGATAGCAGCGCGCGGCTGTGGTCCACACCGTAATCGGCCAGCCAACACCCTCCATGAATAAAAACGACATTGGCTTTAGGTTTTTTAGCAGGCTCGATAACTTCGACGAGCTGTTCATCCTGCTCGCCGTAATGATGCACGCGGGTTTGCACCGCTGCCGAGGCCTCTAGCACGTCGCTAAAAGGCACGTTGCTCGGCACCGACTGTGCGAAAACAGGCGAGACGAGACATGATAGAAAAAGACTACAAGTAGAGAGTTTTAATACGCGTTTCATATTCAGCTTATGGTTAGAATGGTTGACGAGCTCGGAGCTCGTTTCCCCCTACTATACTGAATAAATAAGCGTTTGGATGTGCCTTATTCGCCCTTAAATCCTTTCGCGACGATATAAACCTCGCGTGATCGAGCGCGCGATGCAGCCGGCTTTCGAATGACCACTTTACTAAACGAAGAACGCACATCCGCCAGATATTCGTCATAGCCAACACCTTGAAACACCTTTGCGCAGAAGCTACCACCGGTTTTAAGCACACGACGCGCCATATCGAGCGCAAGCTCCACTAGGTACATTGACGCGTATTGATCGACAGCGTTCACGCCGCTAAGGTTCGGTGCCATATCCGAAACGACAACGTCGACAGGATTACCATCGATGGCCGCCATAATTTGCTCAAACACCTCGTCTTCAGTGAAGTCACCCTGAATGAACTCAACGTCGGCCAACGTGTCCATCGGCAGAATATCCGAGGCAATGACCTTGCCTTTAGCCCCAACCCAAGGCCCCATAATTTGTGACCAACCACCGGGCGCAGAGCCCAAGTCGAGCGCAAACATTCCGGGCTTAATCAGTTTGTCTTTTTCGTTGATCTCGATGAGTTTGTAGCTGGCGCGCGAGCGATAACCGTCGATTTGTGCTTGCTTCACGTACTTGTCGTTTACGTGTTCGTTAAGCCAACGTGCACTGGTTTTAGAGCGAGCCATGGATGTATTGCCTTGTAAGATCGTTAAGATGTGTGGATTTTAGCGACCTTTGCGGGGCTTAGCAAAGATGCCATAGAATTGATAGGTGTAATCACGACAGGCACACGGTAATTGCTCAAGCTTGCCCTTCAACTTAAAATCCGCGGAATGCAAGTTCCGCGGATTTGAGTAGCGATATTAATCTAACCCGTCGGAGACGTCATATAATTACGATGAAATACTCGAGTGAGGGTCTCGCGCTAAAACATAGCGGATTCGCGTACCAGACCGAGAGGGAAAAGGCATTACAGTGGATGCGCCCCCAAGCCCAGCCATTTTATTTACCGCATCTTGCCATGAAGCTCCTGGATCTAACTCGAACTCCAACAAGCAAAGGTTTTCATTACACCCAGCCGCAGTGATACTTGTGAGAGTTGATCCTAACAAAGCTTCTTGAACCTCGAGTTTAAAGCGCTCGCTCAGCTCAATGGTTTCACCACTATGATTAGCAACAGCGTCTACAGCGGACGTAAAGTTATCCGCTTGCATAAACGTCGACAAGCGGATCGAGTCAAGCGAATTTCGCTCCGTATTGTAAAGCGCCTCGGTAATGGTATTCGCATTTAACTCTAACACGCATTCATCCCCACTCGCTTCAATATTGCATATCGTCTCATCGAAGTGATGAGATTGATCTTGCGAGCTGCTATGCTGCGGTGGACTCTCGTGCAAAATGTGCTCACTTACTTGCTCGTCCCGGCCTATTACAGATCCACTTGGCGCCGACTGATTCGTGACTTCCGTGGACCGAGCAGCCTCTATTGAGGCTGGTAAATCTCGCCATGAAACCACCGTGAAGGCAGCCGCACACACGATGCCTGCTATTCCAAATACTACCCACTTTTTCGTCATGTTACTTTTCCTAAGTAAGTTATAAAAGATCCCTCCTAATAACCTATGGGTCGGAAGGGGCCTCCTCATTCAAATGCGGGAAGAATACGGTACGAACTTGTCCGCCACAGCAATCACGAATAGTAATAACCCCGTTCTCCTGCGTAATGACACAGCTATTGGTACAAGTGGTTTCACTAATATGGAATGCGTGACCAACCTTTGCGATTGAAATCCAACCTAACAATATAAGCGCGATTACACCAGTTAACCGGATCTTCTTCATAAACCAACCCTCTGTCATTATCGATAATATAGCGTACCCTGAAAAAAAAAAGATTAGTCAACTATTTATTGGGCAATGGTATCATTTAGGTATCAAACAGCGTTGTTTGTTTGCTCATAACACGTAGCTGTGAGGAAGCGTGTTATACTCGACCTATCTCAACCGACGCATTTCACCATGAAACTCGACGACGTTAAAAAACTTCATCAAAAAAAGTACCGCCAATCACTAGGTTCTTACCTCATTGAGGGCGAGCACCTGTTGCTCGAACTCGAGCGCAGTCAAATACAACCGTCATCGGCCGTTGAAATATACGTGACCGAATCGTTCGAATCCTGGCAGACTCGATTTAAGAAAACACTCGTCAGCGAGAAGCGGATGGCGCAGCTCTCGGACACGCCTTCACCTCAAGGGATTGTCGCGCGCGTTCCGATGCCGGCTAACATCGACTTACCGAATCCATCGTCGAAGCTGAAAACCGTTTACCTCTACGAGCCGCAAGACCCAGGGAACTTAGGCACGATTTTACGCACATTGGCATGGTTCGGCGGCTTTCATCTGGCGCTAAGTCCTAATAGTGTCGATCCGTTCAATATGAAGGTGGTTCGCGCTAGCATGGGCGCGCTATTCCACGTGCCCCTGTCGATCAATGTGCCATTATCGGCATTGTCACAGTTCGACTCCCTGGCGTATCTCGACATTAATGGCACTAGTATCACGCAACCACAATTTAAAGATCACCGTTGTTATGTGTTTGGCAATGAGGCACGTGGTATTCCCAACGACATCACAACACTCACTCATGCCAGCGCATATACGATCGAGGGTTGTGGTGCCATCGAATCACTAAATTTAGCTTCGGCGTTAAACATCTCAATTTTTCAGCTGGCATCTTGAGAACTCAACGTATTTCTATCTTCCAATATCCAAAAAAAAAGCGCGATCAATCATGATCGCGCTTTCGCTTCGAGCCTTTACCAACCGCAACTGCGGCCTTCATTCTGCTCATCTAACCAGTCTTTCAACGGCTGGAAGTATTCGATGACGGCAGAGGCATCCATTTCACCCGACTCAGATATGGTCGCCAACGCTTCTTGCCAAGGGCGACTCTGTCCCATTTCCATCATTTCAATCAACTTCTGACCCGCTTCTTCATTGCCGTATATCGAGCAACGGTGCAGAGGACCTTCAAAGCCTGAGGCTTCGCATAGGTCGCGGTGCAGTTGGAACTGAAGGATGTGCGCTAAGAAATAACGTGAGTACGGCGTATTACCTGGAATGTGGTACTTCGCGCCCGGATCAAAAGCGTCAGCATCGCGCGCTACAGGTGCCGCAACGCCTTGATACTGCTCGCGCAGATTCCACCAGCCCTCATTGTAAGTCTCAGGCGTTAGCTCCCCACTGAATACTTGCCAGCGCCACTTATCCACAAGCAAGCCAAACGGCAAGAACGCCACTTTATCTAATGCCATTCGCATCAGATACGGTAAATCGCCAGAAGCGTCTGGCTCTTCATCGATTAAACCAATGTCCTTGAGGTAGCTTGGCGTGATCGACAGAGCCACCGTATCCCCTAACGCTTCGTGGAAGCCGTCGTTAGCACTGCCACGATAGAGCATCGGCTGAGCCAGGTTGTACGCACGCTGATAGTAATTATGACCAAGCTCATGGTGGATGGTTTGGAAGTCTTCGCCGTTCACTTGAATGCACATTTTGATGCGGTAATCATCTGCATCGAAGTCCCACGCACTAGCGTGACACACGGTATCGCGACCTTCAGGTTTCACAAACTGCGAGCGGGTCCAGAAAGTCTCAGGGAGTTCCTCAATACCTAATGTCGTAAAGAAGCTTTCGGCCTGCTCGACCATGCTAACAGGCGTATAGTTTTCGGCGACTAATCGCTCAGTCACATTAATGCCAGCGCCGCCTTCGGGTGCCACTTGATCGTAGATGTTACCCCACTGTTGAGCCCACATATTACCGAGCAAGTGCGCGGGAATGGCCCCTTCATCAGATACCACCTCATCACCATAGCGTTCGTTTAGGTTCGAGCGCACATGGCAGTGAAGTGCTTCGTAGAGCGGGTTCACTTGTTCCCAGAGGCGATCCATCTCGGCACCGAACGCGTCGGCATCCATATCGTATTTTGAACGCCACATCGCACCCACGTCGGCAAAGCCGAGATCTCGAGCACCTTGGTTAGCGATCTCAACTAAACGTACATAGTCGTCTTTCATTTGCGGTGAGACCGTGCGCCAATCGATCCATGCTTGAAGCATGGCGTCGGGGTCGTTGGCCTCCGCTAGGGTATTCGAGAGCGCAATCAGGTCGTGTTGGTTGCCATCAGCATCGTAACCAGCACCGTACATGCCGTTCAGACGACTCTCGATTGATGCGAGTTCAGCCGCCAAATCCGGCTGGTTTACCGGTGCAGGCAGCGTGAGCCCGAGACGCAACAGATTAAGCTTACGCTGTGTGTCGTAAGGCAAATCCATGCCGTTAAATCGAGCGGCACCCGCGGCAAGCTCAATACCCAGTAGCTTGAGCTGTTCATTAGCCCGCGCTTCTAAGAATTGTGAATCTTCGTTGATATAGGTTTGTGCAATCCACGACGACTTCGCCGCGTATTCGTATAAAGATTCGATACGCGCTTCGGCGTCTTGAACGTAGGCTTCGGCGTCGGCCGCCGTAAGTGCTGGTTCAGGGGCGTCACCTGGCGAGCAGGCCGTCATCGCAGCGCCTACGGCTGCAACTAAAGTTAATCGTTTAAATTGAGTCGTTTTCATCCACGGCTCTCCTGTAGTTATTATTTAATGCCTCAGATAACTTGCCATAGCGCGGGCAATTTGTCAGCTAAAGGATACGCATTCATGGTACTCAAGCGCTCCATAACACCCGATACTTCGGGGGTGTCAGGTAAATGTCAGGTACTTAGGTAGTCGTGTCAGGCGGCTGTCGTGGTACACTTTTGAGTGTTGGGCCAAAGTAGATTCCACTTAAACACCCGAAGCGAGGACGCACATGATTATTCGAAAATTACGACTGCAACACGGTTGGTCTCAAGAAGAATTAGCCGCGATGACAGGCTTAAGTGTTCGAACGATTCAGCGCGTCGAGAAAGGACAGAAGATGAGCCTTGAAACGAAACGTGCTCTCGCCGCGGTGTTTGAAGTTACGCAGAACACACTTCAAGAAGAGGACACTACAATGGAAACATCCAATACCGATCTACCGACAGAACCACAAAAAGACCAACGCGAACAAGAAGAGCGCGACGCATTTGACTACGCTAAGGGCATTAAGTCATTACTAACTCACGTTGGCGTATTCATTCCCTTGGGGATATTAATGTTTAGCCAAACCATGGAGCGACCGGAGCTTACCAACGTACTCATATTTTGGTGCGGAGCTTTAGTTGTTCATGTTCTTTACGCTCTTGACGTACTTGGCTTGCAAACCTTCATAAAACGCAAAAATCGCGAAGGATGGGTGTGCCACGCCAAGTTTGATCGTGAGTTTCTCAAGGCACAGACGCCCGAGCAGCGACTTGCAATCTTAAAAGCAAAGCGGGTACGTAGTTGGTATGAAAACATTGCCGTTTTTGTTTTGTTTATCATTGTTTGGGCCATCAACGGCGACTTACTGCCGCTAACACTCGAAAACCCGTTCTTGCCTTGGATTGGCCTGTGGGCCATCGCAGTGGTTGGTCACGGTTTGGTCGCCTTTGGTATCGTCCGAGTGTTCGGTGCCGAATGGGAAAAAGACATCATCGAGAAGCGACTCGGACGCAAGCTATAAACTCAACAAACATTGGCTCGGCTCCGCCTCTGAAGGCGGCGTCGTAGCCAAAAGTCCAACCCTCCAAACGCCAGACTCAGTAACAAAAGCCCTGCGAGGATGGTTTTGACATCGTCCAAGCTTGCGCCGTAAATATAAACGGCCAGCCAGCCGCCAATACCGTGGGTCGCCGGAAATACACTGACTAAATACAGCCACCCACTTGGTACCGAAGCGCTTGGCCAGATAAATCCCGCGGCGAACACGATCGGCATCGACGTCAGTATCACAAACACCACGGCATGTTGCGGATGCTCGACAAACCGGCCGATACACTGCCCTAATAAGATGACGGGTAAGAAAAACGTGAGTAGATAGAATACCGAAAGCCATCCCAGCCTCTGTGTTGGAATCTCGTACGCGGGCACAATCACCGCGAAGTAGATAAGCGCAAGTAGCAAGAAAACGGCACTGAATGCCAAAACACGCGCACTGGTTTCTCGCCACCACGACAATTTAAGAGTCTGGGCTCCGCGCGTCCAAGTCATCGTCGCCACACCCATCAGCGCAAGTTGATGCAAGATTAACAAAAACACCGCGGGTACCACATAATTTCGATAACCGAGCTCTGTGTTAAAGGCGTTCATCATCGACAACTCGAAACTTGGCACGTCCTGACTCACGGCGCGCGGGTTTAGCCTTAATTGAATTTCCGACGCTAGCGTCTCATTTAAATCTCCCACGGCATTCATCACGCCCTCGGCTTGCGTCGCGTATAACAGGTAGTAAGCGCCATCGCCCACATACGAAATGGTGGTTCCTTGATGGCTTTTTAAGCGTTGCTCAAAATCTGGCGGAAGCACTAAGATGCCTCTTATTACCTGCTCTTCTAACGCCTTCCGCGCGGTCATCTGATCTGAATAAACGCCTTGCACCTCGATTTGGGGGGTTGCATCTAATGCTCGAATCAACTGCCTCGACAGAGATGAAGCATCAGGATCAACAACGCCAAGCATCACATCGTGCGGTTGCTGGTTGGCATACGGCAAGGGATATAACAGAGCGTAACCTAATGCACCAAGAAATACGGTGATTCGCGCACTCGGATGTGCCATCAGTGCGCTCAGTTCCTGCTTCACTAGCCGCCACAAACTCATTGGGTTCGCCCGCGCTTAAGCCAGTAGATGGGCGCGGTCGCGAGCACCATCAATAGCAGTGCCAGTACTGAATAGACTAATCGATCACTCCATACACCATAGTTCGCTAACGAGAAAAACAATTCCGAACCGTGTGCCGCCGGCAACAGCTCACGCCAATACGTGGCTAAATTCGGCATATCCGATGTCGGAAAGGTGACCCCTAAAAACGCAAAGCTTGGCGCGGTTAATGCACCAGCAAAACTGACCGCTTTAGTGGCTTCACCGTCAATCAAACAAACGCAAATAGCAATGCCCTGACACGCCATTATAAAAAGTACCGCGATAGGGATTAACCATGCCATCGAGGCAAAGAATGGGTAACCCAGCATGCCATAAAGTATCAAGGCTGCGAACGTACCCTGCAAAAAAAACCAAACGAAAAGTGAGAGGCTGCGTTGCCAAATCGAACTAAAGCTATCAGCTTCGGTAATCCAACCCTCCTCTGACGTTACGTTATTTCGAGATCTCTCGGTAAGGTGAACTACCGTCGTGACGACAATTAGAATTTGCCAGATGGCTAACAAAATCGCCGGTAACAAAAATTGGCCGTAATTACCGGCACGGTTAAACAAAGGCGTTAATTGAACTTGAACCGGAGCCGCGCTAAAAATGGCGCCTTGAACATCCGCGGAAAACACCAAGGTATCAGCAGCACGAGCCGC
>JABXIR010000107.1 GCA_013372965.1 Gammaproteobacteria bacterium | reverse complement strand
GGGGCAGGAAAGAGCACCATCACCAAGTTACTACTGCGTTTTTATGATCCACTTCAGGGCAGCATAACGCTTGACGATGTTCCGCTTAATGAATGGGATGTTAAGTCGCTGCGAGATAGTATCGGATTAGTGAGCCAAGATGTGTTTCTGTTTCATGGAACGGTGCGTGAAAACCTCGCCTTTGCGAAGCCTGAGGCAACCGATGATGAGATTATCGAGGTCGCCAAGCTAGCTGAGGCTCATGATTTTATTTTAGAGCTACCAAACGGCTATGACACGGTGGTTGGTGAGCGAGGTCAAAAGCTTTCGGGTGGGCAGCGACAACGTTTGTCGATTGCGAGAGCACTGCTTAAAAATCCTCGAGTACTCATTTTGGATGAGGCGACATCCGCTGTTGACAACGAAACTGAAGCGGCGATTCAGCGATCGCTTGAACAAATCCGTAAAGGTCGAACCGTTATTATGATTGCCCATCGACTGTCGACGATTGTGAATGCCGATAATATCGTGGTTCTGGATCGCGGAGAAATTGTCGCACAAGGTTCACATAGCGCACTGGTAGAAAAACCCGGGATATATCAGCAACTTTGGAAAGTACAAACTGGCGGCGCGTGAATTAAAAATCAAGGGCGGGTATAAACGCCCTTAAGATGTCGAGTCGTTGAGTAGCGCTTTAAGTTTTTGAGCGGCCTGAATACGCTCTTCCTTGGTCATTTTAGTTTGGATTTTTTCGGGTAGTTCAGGGACGTCGGGCGATGGTATTGTTTCTCCGTTGATCACGCGCTCACACCAATGTTTGTAGATACGCTGAAACTTGGGGAGTGCCGTTTTCTCGACCTCAGATGCCAAAAACTGCCAACCAACGTCTTTGCCTGCCTGATACACTGCCGCATGTGACCACTTGAAAGCGGCCTTTGGGCTTGGGGCGTTACACGCCTCTTCATAGGCCTGATAGGCATTCGGAAGACCGTTGGCTTGAAGCACTTCCGCGTTACAGTAATCGATAATCTTACTGAGTGTTGGTAAGTACTCGCTTTCGCGGATGAGCTTTTTAATAGCGCTTCGTGGCACGTAGCTGTCGTAGCTGGCTAAATTCTCGGCGAGCAAACGTTTAAATACCACGAGTGCATCCTCGGTTTTAAACGCAGCGGAAAATTGGTTGTGATAGTTTAAGCGTAAAATCGCAACGACTTCGTTAATCGTTTGAATTAAGTCATCGGAGTAAGCCGCTTTACTCGGCCCACCCTCGGTCGCTAACGATTTCTCCGAGGCTGATGTCACGCGTCGATCTTGTACCATTTGATTCTCCGAGCTGGCTTGACGCACCTACGTTTAGGCGCTGAGCCCAGCGATGTTTTACGTGCTGTAGGAATTTCGTGTTCCATGAAGCGTGTACCTGTTTGGAATCGTGCCAGTAAAGGACGAATTCCGCAACCAGTTGGCGTGCGAAGGCCTCATCGATATTTGCCAATTTAAACATATCGAAGACGTCACCACTCGGCTGCCAATTTGGTGGGATTGGACGAGGTGTGGGATCGTTGGTAATGCGATTTCGATATACATCCCACTGTCGTTTCACATGGCTGAGAAACTTGCTGTCCCATGTGGACGATGCATCGCCGCGCTCGCGCCAATACAATTTGAATTCCGGTACGCAGTCGCTTAGAAATGCCAGCGGAATCTGGTTTTGTTTGGTGAGAATTTCAACGGCCTCTTCGCCAGGCTTCC
Organism: Gammaproteobacteria bacterium; assembly: GCA_013372965.1. GTDB lineage: Bacteria > Pseudomonadota > Gammaproteobacteria > Pseudomonadales > DSM-25080 > Umboniibacter. The sequence goes on along the minus strand of JABXIR010000107.1, from coordinate 13,808 downwards.
AGTTCGGGTCGATCGGCTGGTTTTTGGCTGCTTGAGCTGCGTTTTGCTGGTGGTCGCGCCATTTTCTGCGCACTTGAGCCGCAAATTTGCTACCCCAAGTTGAGTGAGCGGTCCCCTTTTCACGCCAATAATTAACGAATTCAGGCAGCTGCTGAAGCGCAAACTCCCGCGAAATCCCATATTGGGTTAGCGTACGAAGGTCGTCCTCGGATGGACCCCAGTTGGGCGACATCGCGGATGATTTTACGAAAGGTCCGGATGGCTGAGGAGTGCCTGAACGGACTTGATGAGCCGCTGGTCGATGTTCAGTCGTTTCGACCCGAGGGGCGGCCTCATTCAGTCGAAATATCAGTGCGTCAGACTCGGTGACTGGAGGTGAACCAACGACGATAGCGTGCTGATTCACTAAACTCTGTATGAGTCTTTGCACGTCAGTTAGCTGCCAAAATGGCGTTAAAAATGCAAAGCGAGAAGACTCAATCTTGGCCCACAAATTGTTGTCTCGACCGGTAATCGCACGGTAGCGAACCGCATCGTGAAGAATCGACAGCAATACCGCTTCTTCGAGGCCATATCGAGCCGCGTCGTTGGCTTTGAAGCTAAGGTTCTCGTTCGTCAATTGCGCTGTCATGAGTAAATTCTCCGTGGGAAAAACGAGTTTATCACGATTTGTTCATCACTATCATCCGTTTACGTGCCAAAAATTTCTGTGTTAAATCTGGTTGAGAGGTCAGCAAAGCATATTAAAACCCTAGTTTTGTCTTAAAATGTCATATCTGTTGTCTTGTTGGGTATTGATTGTGATGAATAGGTCGCGTAGTCTAGAACACTCATGAAGTAGTGACGTTCACGTAGAGTCACGTTGAGTGCTTTGGGGGAGGCTCATTATCGCACCGATAATGATTTGCTCCGTGACGGTACAGAACAGCTGTTTAGCGCGTGGGCGCGCTACTTCATGATCCTTCCATCGAATGTCATCCTTTTTTGCTGCTTGCTAACCAAAACGCGAACGCTTCGTGAGCGGCGTTTATCTACAATGATTGCTTCGTTAAGTCCTTGTCGCTGTGACTTTGACGGGGTAGGATTTTGCCTTATTGAAGGGAGAGCTGCGCGTGTCGAAAACCAAAACTAAAACCGCCTTCGTCTGTAACGACTGTGGTGCAGACTTTACTCGTTGGCAGGGTCAGTGCGGCGAATGTAAAGCTTGGAATACCCTTTCTGAGGTCCGACTGGGCGGCACGACGACTCGAACACCGCCGGTGAGCAAAACGGCAGGATACGCAGGCAGTGCTGGTGCACAGGGGGTGCAAACCCTAAACGACATCGATTTAGAGAAATTACCTCGGGCTTCCTCGGGTAATGCGGAGTTTGATCGAGTGCTTGGCGGTGGCATGGTGCCCGGGTCGGTCATCTTGATGGGCGGTCACCCGGGGGCGGGTAAATCGACTTTACTACTACAAACGATGTGCTATCTGGCGCAACAAGGCCCATGTCTCTATGTGACTGGCGAGGAATCGCTGCAACAAGTTGCCATGCGAGCCCAGCGACTTCAGTTGCCAACGGATCAACTCAAAATGCTCTCCGAAACTAATGTCGAAACAATCGTGCAGGTGGCCTTAGTCGAAAGACCCAAGGTGCTCGTCGTTGATTCGATTCAAGTGGTTCATCTTGATGATATCAGTTCCGCCCCAGGCAGTGTGTCTCAGGTTCGCGAGGGCGCAGCCTACTTAACTCGTTTTGCGAAGCAGACTGGCACAGTAGTTATTTTGGTTGGTCACGTGACGAAGGACGGTTCGATTGCAGGGCCAAAAGTTCTGGAGCACATGATTGATGCTTCGCTTTTGCTTGAAGGGGAGCATGATACGCGCTTTAGAACGCTTCGAGGGCAGAAAAACCGCTTTGGTGCGGTAAATGAGCTCGGGGTGTTTGCAATGACTGAAACCGGCTTGAAGGCTGTCGCCAATCCGTCTGCGATCTTTCTTAATCGCGATGAGGCGGTGAGTTCAGGCTCAACGATCGTGGCGATGTGGGAGGGCACACGTCCGTTATTGGTCGAAATTCAGGCGCTGGTCGATGATTCGCATACGGGGCATCCCAAGCGCGTCGCAGTGGGGACGGACGCTAACCGACTTAATATGTTACTCGCGGTACTCCACCGACACGGCGGCATTATGGTGGGCGACCAAGACGTCTTTGTAAACGTGGTCGGGGGCGTGAAGGTGCTGGAGACTTCAGCCGACTTAGCCTTACTCGTGGCGATTGTATCAAGTCTTCGCAATACTGCGGTTCCTCGGGATACGCTCATTTTTGGTGAGGTTGGCTTAAGTGGCGAAATCCGCCCCGTGCCCTCGGGTCAGGAAAGAATTCGCGAGGCGGTAAAGCACGGTTTTAAGCGAGTGGTGGTACCCAGAAGCAACGCCCCGACAAAATCCATTGAAGGGGTAAAAGTCGTGGCCGTAGCGACACTGTCCGAGGCGTTGCAGTCGCTGTTTTAAGTTAGCGTGTCGAGACTCGGCGCGCCCGATACGCGGCGAAGTCGGGCTGTTTGATGTTGTACTCGCCGCTGAAGTACGGCGATGAGATTAAGTAATCGGCTGTCGATTCATTACACGCGACTGGAATGTTCCAAACCGCGGCAAGGCGAAGTAGTGCCTTAACATCTGGGTCATGAGGCTGTGCTTCGAGCGGATCCCAAAAAAACAGCATCAGGTCGATGTCGCCTTCACAGATTTTAGCGCCGATTTGTTGGTCGCCACCCAAAGGGCCGCTCTCGAAGCAGTGAACGTGGTGGTTAATTGCCTTCTCGATGAGCTTACCCGTAGTTCCTGTCGCAAAAATCTCATGCTCACGAAGTTGGCTAGCATGAGTGCTCACCCAGTTTAAGAGTGCCGGCTTCATGTTGTCGTGGGCAACCAGTGCGATTCGCTTAGTCATGGGGTTGGCTCCTATTTGGATAACTCTTCGAGATGAATGGTACGAGTGTCTCGTTTCTGGCTTGGATGATCAAGATACTCATCGTGAAAAAGAGATTCCCGAGAACATTAAAGTATTCAGCGAGGTGCTGGGGTACATCGATACCCTCCTCTCGAACTCTGACCAAGATACGAATGATCTTCTTACAGTTACTTTTTGCTAAGTTAAGCTCGGCGATTGGCGAGCTACCGCGCGGAAGCGTAAAGCCATCGATCTTCGGCGAAATTAACTGTTTTAGCGAGCGGTAGTCTGCAATTCGGTGTTCGACTTGCTGCGGTGACAGAGCCAATTTGCCTCGAATAGAGCCATTGGCGTGATACACCTCTTCTTGCAGCTCGGCTAAGAGTTGTTTGAAACCCAAGTCGGCCACTTCGTCAATGAGCCCACATAATCTTGCACACAGCTCGTCGGTAAGCACTTCGTAATCGCAGAGCGAACTCGATTCGTAAATGAATGGGTAGACGAGTGTGTCGATTGAGCCTCGGTGTTTTAACTTTGTATCCACAGCGTATCTCCGTCGATGACATTGAAGTCGTGGTCGTACACTTGTTTTAAGTGATGCCGCGTGAGTACATCGCGAGCTTTGCCGAGTTGGGCCACTTGCCCCTTGCTTAACAAGAGTGCGGTATCGGCGTAGCGTGCCACTAAATTAAGGTCATGGCAGCTCACGACGATGAGCTGCTCTCTTGATAGCTGTTTGAGTGTCGCTAAAAGGCGGTGGGCATTTCTGGGGTCGAGTGCGGCTGTTGGTTCGTCTAGCAACACCGCATCAGGGCTTGAAGCAAATGCCCTGGCAGTGACGACTTGGGCCAGTTGCCCACCCGAAAGCTCGTCGCAGGGCTGATCCAACGGCATGGTTAAATCAAAAAGCGATACTAACTCGTTGGTTGAGCGTGTTTTAAGCGGCGTTAACCCGAGCAGCGCTGAAACGCTGATGGGCCAGGCGACTTCATGAGACTGCGGAACCCACGAAATTAAAGCGGTACGCTGCGAAATAGGGATACGCTGTAGCGATTGGTCGTGGAATTTTATCTCTCCAGAGCTCGGCTCTACGAGCCCTGCCATGAGCTTTAGCAAAGAAGACTTGCCACTGCCATTGGGCCCACAAATCATTATTAGCCCGGTGTCGGAAAGATCGAGCGAAATAGGGCCTACGCGATCTTTTAGATGGATTCTGTCGACTGAGATTAAAGCCATCGATTACGCTCCCTAAGCACGATCCAAACAAAAAATGGTGCACCAATTAAAGCGGTGATGACGCCGAGCTTAAAGTCGTATGCATAGGGCACAGTTCGGATCACTACGTCTGAAATGGCTACCAGTAAGGCTCCCCCCATCATCGATGGAAGCAACAGCCGTCTGGGTTCAGAGCCCACAAAGCGCCGGAGCAAATGTGGAATGATCAAACCGACGAAGCTCACGGCCCCTGCAACAGCGACCGATACCCCCACCAATATCGCGCATGCGATCAACACCCATCGAGTATTGGTAACGGGATCGTGGCCCAAGGTTTGGGCTACTTCATCTCCGAGCGTCAGTGCCTGAAGGAAATGGCGCTTCCAAAAAATGATGGCGCCGCCGACTAATAGACCAACGAGCATGAGTAGACTCATTTCGATCGGTCGATTTGCCACCGACCCAAGCAACCACAAGATGAGCTCCTGCATGGCAAATGGATTGGGCGCAAAATTGAGCGTTACCGCCAGCAACGCCGAACCGATCGAAGCGACTGCGAGCCCGGCGAGAATAAACAAACCGGGGCGTCGACCCGCCGACAGAAACAGTACGGCCACGAGTGCAAGGATGGCGCCGGTGATAGCGCTAGCAGGTACCATCCAGGAGGCGTTAAGCGGAGCCATGCCGAAATAAAACGCAATAGCGGCGCCGAGCGCTGCCCCCTGACTCGCGCCGACTAGGCTCGGGTCGGCTAATGGGTTTCGGACCAACGACTGCATGGCGGCACCCGCGAGCCCCAGCGCTGCGCCAACGAGAGGTGCCAGTACACTTCGCGGCAGTCTAATCTCCCACAGAATGAGTCGATCGGCGGTCATGACGTCGTTGGTTTGAGTGCCGAGAGCGCTCAGGATAGAGATATCTGCTTGGCCTAGGAACAAGGAGCCAATCATCGTCAATGTTAGCGCGACGAATAGCGCTTTGTTTATTGCCATTGAGAAAGGTGCTCCAATAGATTGAAGGTCCAAGGTCCTGGGCATTGCCATTCGAGGTCATCCGAGTACCAGAGGTGCTCGGGTGATACCAGGAGTTGCCAGACGCGGTGATTGATCACCAGGTTGGCCAGCGCAGGCGTCTTAGGGCTCGAAAAAATGACGCGATCGGGTGGGTTCGCGATGACGGTCTCGAGATCGACCGTCTGGTACCCCGACGCCCGAATATAATTGGTGAAACCGGCGCGCTCTATGAGAGAGCTTTCGAAGGTTTCACGCCCCGTGGCGATGCCGTTCGCCCCGATTTTCAATACGGATATTTCGGTGCTATGTACGTTAGACGTCGCGTCATTGAGGGCTCTGTCGTTCTGCTCTAGCGGTAAGTCGAGCAATTCGAATAGCAGCGCTTGCTGACGATCAATCTTGTCGAGACTGTCGGGCAGAGGCAGAACTTCAACCCGAATTCCCAGTTGAGCCAAGCGGCTTCGCAGTGCCCACGCGTTGTATTCACCCACAAGCACTAGATCGGGCGCTAAGGCGATGATCTCTTCGAGGCTGCCGTAATGGTAAGCGTGCTGATTACGTTTCGAGTCGAATGGCGGTGGGTAGTCTTGGCTTAACGCGCTGAGCGTCACGTCGTGTTCCGAAGCGACGCTCATGAGTAGCCAATCTGTGCACAGATCAAGCGAAACGATGTGTGGCTTAGATGCGAAGCTCTGCGCGCACGATAACAGTGCGACCCAAACTACCGTAACCTTCAACCAATTCATATTGCTCGTCCCATAAATTGTCTACTCGGGCTGTGAGGGCGAAGTGAGAGCCCATTTCGAGGCGAACATACGCCGCCCCAGATGCGTAGGCCTCGAGTTTCGAGTTTGTCGCTAAAGCCCAGTTGTAATCCGTTCTCTCACCATAGTAGTGGACGGAGGCGCCTGCCGAAAGTCGAGAGCTGAGTTGCCAATCAGCGGAAAGGTAGGCCGTTTGCTCAGGGACCCGAATAGCGTCTTGCTCATCGGGGCGAAACTCGCGCGCCTTTAACGTCGTTACGCTGAGTTCAGTGGAAAGGTGCTCGCTCACGTTCCACAGACCGGTGAGTTCGATGCCTTGAACTGCGGATCGATCCACGTTTTCCATTCGCGAGTTTGGAAATGCGCCCACCGACCGAATCAGATCATCGGTGCGTTGATCAAAGAGTACAACGGTAAGGGTACCGTGATCGAACTCATAGTCGAAGCCTAGATCAATGCTCTCTGAGTATTCTGCGCTGAGGTCGGGGTTACCGCCAAAATCGTACATTTCAAACAACGTCGGCGGATTAAAACCGGTTGAGAGGCTGCTTCGAATACTGAAGTTGTCGTTAAAGGCGAAACTGGCTGCACCACGATAAGTGGTTTCGTTGCCGAACTCGTCGCTGCGATCGTGTCGCACGCCTGCGTTGACGTTAATGCGCCCAAATTGACCGCTCCACTCAACATACCCTGCTTCGTCCTCAGCGCTTTGGGGCAAAAAGAAACTGGTGGTAACTGAGTGCTCATTTTTATCCACGCCCAACGTGAGCTGTTGGCTGCCACCGCGGATGCGAATGTACGCAGAGTCGCGTCGACTGGTGCCATGAGTGTTGTAGGGCTGCATTCCGGCTGGAATCCCCCAATTTGGGAAGCCCGGTGAATAACTTTGAGTTTCCGATCGGTACGTGCCTTCTGAGCGTTGCGCAACCAGATTAACTGAGCTTGAAATATGCCAATCGACCTTTGAGAGTGCTTCCTCATCGTTGCGGTGCTGACGATTATTGAAGCCGACGGGCTCGTCGATGGGCAGGCCTGTAGTGAAGTCGTCGGTATCGAACTCGGCGAAGTGACTTCCGTTTCGCTGTTGATAGCTCAGCTTCAGGCTCGAGATGTCGAGTGTGATTCGCGCGTGGTTTTGCTCTGACTGATAGCGATCGCGTTCTAGGTTGCCTCGCCAAATTGCTGCTGCGGAAGTACCCTCGGTTGATGCTTTGCTATGTCGAATCATGGCCGAGAATGGCCCGCCAGAAATGCTACCAAACGTGCTTCTTTCTTCCAGATTGTTCGAGCCCGTTGCGTAGTCCGCTTCCAGTGCAAATCGATCGGCTTGTCTCGAAATGAGGTGAACAACACCACCGGATGCATCACCGCCATAGATGAGAGACTGCGCCCCTGGGACGACCTCGATCCTCTCAATACCGTTTAAGCGAAGGTTGGCGAAATCGACGAAGCCCGTGACGGGGTCGTTCAATCGCATTCCATCGAGTAGTACTAAAACGTGATTCGCCTCTTGGCCGCGAATGCGCACCTGCGTGAGTGTGCCGCGCCCACCGGTTTGGGTGATGCTGAGGGATGGAATGCGCTTAAGTGCCTCAATGACGTCGGTGATGCCCTGCTCGCGAAGCGAGGTAGTATCGATTTTATACGCCGTAATCGGTGTGTCGCTCAGTGCAATGTTGGTGCGCGTGCCGGTCACGAGGACGTCGTCAATATCGGACGCGAATACAGGAGAGGAGGCAAGGCCTAACCCCAAAATAGATAGGTACAATGGTTTCATTAAAGTGCCGTATGTTGGTATTAGAATAACGCTAAAATTAGCGGCTTCCTGCGTTGTCACACGGCATGTGCTCGTTTATTTCACCCGATAAACGATTGACAACGAGCTTTAGGCAGGTCTCCTGGCTTGCTAGGTCGTGAGATGCTGCGCCTTCCCGCTTGAATAAGCAGTGGCATTGCAGAATCCTCGCTAGCGACAGTTGCGGGGACAGCTCCGTTTTATACGCTAAGGTATGTCGGTATTCCCTATTATCTCTTTCGAGCACCTAAAGCTTTACAGGTCAACAGAGTATAACGGGTTGATCGGTTGGCTGATAGCGTGGATTATTTGCAATTAATTACATTCGCCACACGAAACGTTTATGACAGCTCGGAGCTGCATGCTAAAATTTTGTGATGTACTTAAGAATCGTTTGAGGAATCGTCCATGCCGCGCGCTACGGAATTAAAAAAAGGCAACGTTGTTACATACAAAGATCAGCTGTGTATTGTGCGAAATATTGATGTGCAGAGCCCGTCAGCGAGAGGGGCGGCCACCCTTTACAAGGTACGTTTCTCGACCCTTCCTGAGGGGGCAAAACTCGAAGATCGCTTCAAGGGTGATGACATTCTTCCAGAGGTTGAGTTGATTCGTCGAGCGGTGAGCTACTCCTACGATGACGGCGAATTCTTGGTGTTTATGGATGACGAAGATTACACCCAGTATCCGATCTCTCGTGACATATTAGGAGATCAAACGTTGTACATTAGCGAGTCGATTAAGGGCTGCCTTGCGTTGCTCGTTGACGGCCAAGTGGTGGCACTCGAAATACCTTCCACCATTGAGCTTGAAATTGTCGACACCACCCCTGTCATTAAAGGCGCAAGTGCAGCGGCGCGTACGAAGCCAGCGACCTTATCGACCGGTTTAGTGGTTCAGGTACCAGAGTACTTAGCCATTGGTGAGGTGATTAAGGTTAATACAGACGAGAACCGTTACATTTCGCGCGCTTAATTTTTTGCGATTGCTTTCGGTGATCGCAGCGTTGGAATCTTGACGGTATCGGTCAGGTATCGGTCAGGTATCGGTCAGGTATCTAGAGGGATGTTCTCTACCACCACTTGTCTTGGCTGATACTCGCTTGAGTCTCGAGTTGTTCGATGAGCTGCTTAGGACTCTGTTCGCAGTTAAACAGAGATAGATGTGCATCGGCGAGAAATCCCTCTTGCCTAGCATGGGAAAGAAAGCCTACAAGGCCATCGAAAAAGTGGTTCACGTTATAAAGCCCCATGGGCTTGGTATGAAATCCGAGTTGTGCCCAAGTGGCCATCTCGAAGAGCTCTTCTAGGGTACCTAATCCGCCGGGTGCCGCGATAAAGGCATCGGACAGTTCGGCCATCAACGCCTTACGCTGATGCATGTCGTCGACAATGTGTAATTCGGTGAGGCCTTGGTGAGCGACTTCTTTTTCGACGAGCCCCTTGGGGATGACACCGATGACGTCGCCTCCAGCCGCGAGTGCCGCATCGGCAATCGCGCCCATGCAGCCCACGTTCGCGCCACCGTAAACCAGCGTCAGCTTGTGCTGAGCGATCACCATTCCGAGTTCACGAGCCGCATCCAGATAGCTTTGATTGACTCGGCTGCTTGAGCCACAGTAAACGCAGACGCGTGTTAGCTTAGTTTTCACTCTGGATGAGCCTCTCTTTTTCGTGCCGACTAAGGCGTTTGACTTGCCGCTCTCGTTTTAATGCGGAACTCCGCGAATGCCCCGATTCGCGCCAGACCAACTTGACTGGCTTGTGAGCACGAAGGTACTTGGCGCCGCGCCCGCTCATGTGTTGCTCAAAGCGCACATTGGGATCGACTGCAATCCCGCAGTAAAGCGTATTGGACTCGGTAAGTATCAGGTAGACGTTCCAGCGAGTGTCTTGATCGTCTTGCATAGTGTTTTAGTGCCGTTTCGAGTTTTGCGGTGCTACAATACACGACTATATCGCTTTATTAATTCACATCCAACGTAAGGTAGCTTCAATCGCATGGCTGAATACGTCTATTCAATGCATCGCGTCGGTAAAATTGTTCCGCCGAAGCGTCATATTTTAAAAGATATATCTCTCTCTTTTTTCCCAGGTGCCAAAATTGGCGTTTTGGGTTTGAACGGTGCAGGTAAGTCGACATTACTTCGTATCATGGCGGGCGTCGATCAAGATTACGAAGGTGAGGCACGACCGATGCCAGGCATCAAGGTCGGTTACCTCGAGCAGGAGCCTTATCTCGATCCCGAAAAAGACGTTCGCGGTAATGTTGAAGATGGCGTCCGTGAGGCAATCGATGCATTGGCAGGGCTCGATCAGGTGTACGCAGATTACGCGGCTCCCGATGCTGATTTTGACGCACTTGCGAAGAAACAGGCAAAGTTCGAAGATATTATCCAAGCGTGGGATGCGCACAACATCGAAACACGCTTCGACGTTGCAGCGAACGCATTGCGTTTGCCACCTTGGGACGCCGATGTAACAAAGCTGTCGGGTGGTGAACGTCGTCGTGTCGCGTTGTGTCGTTTATTGATGTCTCGCCCAGACATGCTATTGCTCGATGAGCCGACTAACCACCTCGATGCTGAGTCAGTCGCTTGGTTGGAGCGTTTCTTGAAGGACTTCGATGGTACCGTGGTCGCTATTACCCACGACCGTTATTTCCTTGATAACTGTGCTGGCTGGATTCTTGAGCTAGACCGAGGCATGGGTATTCCGTATGAAGGTAACTACACTCATTGGCTTGAGCAAAAAGAAGCGCGTTTAGCGATGGAAGCTAAGCAAGAGGCTGCTCATGCGAAAACCATGAAACACGAACTCGAGTGGGCTCGTCAAAGTCCTAAAGGTCGACGGGCCAAAAACAAAGCTCGATTGGCTCGTGTTGAAGAGATGAGTAGCCGCGAATTCCAGCAGCGCAACGAAACGAATGAAATCTACATTCCGCCGGGTGAACGCTTAGGTGACAAAGTGATTGAGTTCCATAACGTGACCAAGAGCTTTGGCGATAAGCTGTTGTTCGAAGATCTTTCATTTACGATTCCGAAGGGTGCCATCATTGGTGTCATTGGTGGGAACGGTGCGGGTAAGTCAACGCTGTTTAAGCTGATTAATGGCCAAGAAACACCCGACTCGGGCGAGGTTGTACGTGGTGAAACCGTTCAGTTAGCGTTTGTTGATCAAAGTCGTGATGCTCTCGATAACAATAAAACGGTTTGGGAGGAAGTTTCAGGTGGCCTCGATCAGTTGACCATCGGCAACTACCAAACGAGTTCACGAGCGTATGTTGGTCGCTTTAATTTCAGAGGCACCGATCAGCAGAAGCGCGTCGGTGAATTATCCGGTGGTGAACGCGGTCGTTTGCATCTGGCGAATATTCTGAAACAAGGCGCGAATTTCTTGTTGCTCGATGAGCCGACCAACGACCTCGATGTTGAAACCTTGCGAGCATTAGAAGAGGCGCTACTCAACTACCCAGGCTGTGCAATGGTTATCTCGCACGATCGTTGGTTCCTCGACCGCATTGCAACGCATATTCTCGCATTCGAAGGCGACTCAAAAGTGGTCTTTATGGAAGGGTCGTACACCGATTACCACGAGGACCTTGTCGAGCGTATGGGGCCGAACTTCGAGCCGACTCGAATCAAGTACACCAAGCTTAAGGATTAGTATCCAAGTAACCAAAAAGGAGCTCATCAGAGCTCCTTTTTTTAATCGGGCTTATCGCCCCAGTATTCCCCGGGCTACGACTTCCTTCATGATCTCGGAGCTGCCTGCATAGATCGTTTGAACTCGAGCATCACGGTAAAAACGCGAAATTTCATACTCATCGGTATAGCCATAACCTCCATGAAGTTGAAGGCAGGTGTCGACCATTTTAAGCTCCATCTCGGTGGACGCTAACTTGATCATAGCGCCATCTTCAACGGTCATTTTTGACTGCGAAAACTTGTACTTGAGCTGATTGTAGAGCGCTCGACAGAGTTCGAGTTGGGTCGACAGCTCGGCAAGTTTGAAACGGGTGTTTTGAAATTGGGCAATGCTCTGACCAAACGCTTTGCGGTCCTTTACGTACTCACACGTCATGTCGAGTGCGCCTTGAGCATGTCCGATGGCCTGAATGGCGCAGCCTAAACGTTCTCGCGGAAGCTCCTGCATCAAGTAGGCAAAACCCTTGCCTTCTTCCCCGAGTAAGCAGTTTGCGGGTACTCGAACATCTTCAAAAAATAACTCAGCGGTGTCGCTGCTGTGTTGACCAATCTTTTCAAGTTGCTTGCCTTTGCCGAAGCCGGGAAGCGACGTATCAACCAAAAACAGAGAGATGCCTTTTGCACCCGCGCTTGGATCCGTTTTCGCACATACAATCACCATGTCGGCATGGATACCGTTGGTGATGAAGATTTTTGAGCCGTTGAGAATGTAGTGGTCGCCGTCTCGAATGGCGGTGGTACGCATGCCGGCTACGTCGCTGCCTGCGCCTGGCTCAGTCATACCGAGCGCAGTCACAACATCCCCTGAAGCCATACCCGGTAGCCAGCGAGCTCGCTGCTCATCATTGCCGATGTTCATGATGTAAGGAGCAACAATATTTGCGTGGATGTTATAGCCGGTGGCCAGGCCGAAATAACCACATCGTGATAGCTCTTCCATGATCATTAAGCTGACATCAACACTGGTTTCTGAACCGCCGTATTGTTCGGGAAGGTCAACCAATAGAAGTCCCGCTGCCCCCATCGTTCTCCAAAAATCGCGAGGCATCAGGTGGTCTTTTTCCCACTGTTCGAAATTTGGGGCGATTTCTTGCTCGAAAAAGCGGAGAACCATGTCACGAAAGAGCGTGATCTCTTCACTGTTGTCGTATAAGTCGGTCATTCGTTACCTCGCGGAAAATAATCGGAATTCTTATCGTTAATACGAATTGCCTTTTAGATTAGCCGAGTGGATGGAATAAGTCGTGACCGATTTGTGGCTGTCTGGTCACGAAGCGGCTCGAACGAGGTCGTCCGAGCGGCTTTTTTAGGGATGGATCTTATTGCGGATATTCAGTAACGAGTCTGTAGAACAACTCAACGCCAGTCTTCATGGCGCCATCTTCGACACGGAAGAATGGTGTGTGATGGGCTGGAGCTTCGCTCGCCGATATCGCCGGGTCGCGACCGCCTAAGAAGAAATAGACCCCCGGAGCCTGCTGCTGGAAGAAGCTAAAGTCTTCCGCGCCAGTCACCGCTTGGCGTTCAAAGACTCGATCTTCTCCCGCAGTGCGTTTGGCGATTGGTAACACCGCGCGGGTAAGTTCTGGGTCGTTGTAGGTGACGGGATAGTCACTCGAGTACGGAGTGATTAACTCAATCTCGGTACGGGTGGCCATTGCTACCGCATCAACCTTCCGCTGCATTGCTTCGTGGATATGATCACGCATTCCATCATCGAGCGATCGAATGGTGCCAAGCATTTCGACCTGCTCAGGAATAATGTTCGAGCGCACCCCTCCGTGGATTGATCCCACGGTTACGACCGCGGCCGCCGTTGGAAGCGGAAGCTCGCGACTCACGATGGTTTGCAATTGGTTGATGAGCTGTGCTGACGCGACGATCGGATCGATGCCCGCCCATGGGTAAGCACCATGAACTTGTTGACCTTTAACCGTAATTTTAAAATCTTGTACAGATGCCATAATGCCGCGTTCACGATAGCCGATCGTACCCATTTCGGATACGGAGTTTATGTGAATACCAAAGACGGCATCAATGTCGTGACGTTCGAAAACGCCTTCCTTCACCATCAGCTCCGCACCGCCTTCTTCGCCTCGGGGTGCGCCTTCCTCCGCTGGTTGGAATAGGAACACGACTTTTCCGGTAAAGGCGTCGGTGTTTTCCGCGAGTAGCTGCGCGGCACCCATGAGCATTGCGACATGAGTGTCGTGTCCACAGGCGTGCATTATCGGAACTTCTTCGCCGTTATAGGTGCCGGTCTGAGTCGAAGCGAACTCAAGTCCGGTTTGCTCTAGCACCGGAAGAGCATCCATATCAGCTCTTAAAGCGATTGTTGGGCCGGGTTTTCCGCTGTCGAGGACGCCAACAACACCGGTATG
>JABXIR010000145.1 GCA_013372965.1 Gammaproteobacteria bacterium | reverse complement strand
ACTGCCATGTAACCATGATTTCGAACTAATTCGACTGCTTCAGCACCGTTGGTAGCGCACTCAACTGACAAATTCACCTCACTCAGCAAAAGCTCAGCCACCATCCGATTGACTTCATTGTCGTCGACTAACAGTACTTGAACGCCTTCAAAATTCGCCTTCAGCCGATCGACTTCTAGTTCGTCACGAACGTCACCATAATGTGCGGTAACGAGCGTCTCAGCGAGCTCCAACCCGCCAATACCCATGTCAATCTTCCCGTGAGTTTCAATCGTTCCCGCGTCACCCATACTGGTGTTGAACTCATACGATGACAACTCGATAATGGGTAAGTCGTCTACTTCGTGAGCTAATCGCCGCATAACCTCGTGTGACAGCTGGCTAAAGTCACCAACGACGCAGGTCACCTTCAATTCCGCGCGGTTCGCTAGGCAGGCAAACAACTCGTCCACGTCTTTGGCATAGATATGTCCGACGTCCCAGAGGCCAAGTCTTTCTGTCAACATTTTGCTTCGTTCATCAGACGTTTCCAATATTAGCGGTCGGATCTTGCGAACAAGCTTGTACGCCTCGGAGTCTTGCTCTGTTTGATGCATCTGCAAAGGAACTTGAACGAAAAAACGTGTACCCTGGTTGAGCTTCGAGTCGACGTCGATCGTCCCACCGAGGAGTTCAACCAATTTTTTGGTATGAGCCAATCCCAAGCCAGTTCCTTGGTACGATCGACTGCTATGGTTTTCAGCCTGCGTGAACACATCAAAGATATTGGTCAGTTGCTTGGCGCCAATTCCGCAACCCGTATCTTCGACGCAAAACAGGACATCGATTAGGTTGTCACGTCTTGAAACACACCGAATCGATAGCGTGATTTCACCCTCTTTACAGAACTTACACGCATTATCGAGCAGTGAAGTTAAAACTTGCCGCAAGCGCGAACGATCGCCGATCACATGGTTTGGCAGATGCTCGTCGAGTTGAACCGTGATCGTGTTTCCGTTTTTCTGAGCGTCATCGACATGATGCTCGATGATGGAATCCAGTAACGACTTCGGAGAAAAGTGCACCTGCTGAAGCACAGCGTTACCGGCCTCTAGCGAAGAGAAGTCGATGATTTCGTTGATAATCTCTGCCAATTTGTTAGACGTTTTTAATATCGTGTTAACCTGTTTACACTGCTCGTTGGAGAGTTCACCGCGAAGTAATACTTGTGCTAACCCTGACACCCCATTGAGTGGCGTACGAAGCTCGTGTGTCATATTGGCGAGAAACTGTGCCTTTGCTTCATTCGCCGCCTCTGCACGCTTTTTTTCCGTATCAAGTAACACAATCTTCTCCCGCAAAGCTTCGTCGGCGTCAGCAAGAGATTCGTCCGTTCGACGGAAACGCTTAAACGAGTAAAAACTGATAATCGCCATCATAACAAGCGCGATCAGGATACCCGCAGACTGAATTCCTCGTGAGAGACTCGCGTAATTAGTCGCTTTGAGTTCGAGATGTCCCGTTAACGCGTTCATCTCGCGAAGCAGCACTGCCTCGACGACCGCAAAGTCATTGCCTAAAGCCTGAAGCTGAGCTAATACGGAAGGGGCGTCGTTCAGTCTTTGGTGTATTGATTGAAGCTCAGGCTCGACTTGCGTCCACAACGTCATACTGTCGCCAGCAAGACGATCGAATTCCTCACTCGAAAGCGCCCCAACCCATACTCGACTGACGTCATCGGGCGCTATCACTTCACCGCCGCCTCGAAACGCACGTAGAGTCGACCCGAATAAATCAACAGCCGTCCTCAACTCATCGCGTTGGATGGATATATCAGCGCCTTCGCGAACTTGGTGCTCTAACTGGTAAATATCTTTCGCAATACGCTGACTCAGCATACGCTGACGGCCAGCAACGTTTACGCTCGTAGCCAAGCTTTCAAGTTGGCTCGACAAGGCAATACTGGTGAACAACACAGCACCCTCAAGCGCAAAGAATATCGTAACCAACAGGATCAGACCACGGTATCGTCGATATGAATTAAGACTATCTTTATTCGCCACTAGAATAACCAGAATACAAGGTAAATTAATGCAAGATTCAACACAATGGCGGCAAAATATTTAAGCTGAAAGCTTACTTGGCTCGTCTTATGATGAAATTGCAGTTTCGCGAAAGAGGCACCTACCCACCCTCCGGCTGCAGCGATCAACAATAATAAGTCTTCGGGTATTCGGCTTTGTTCACGCTCTGCTCGACGCTTATCGATGTAGAACACGACATATCCAATTAGACCCATCACCAAAATATAAGAGATAAGGACCGGCGAAACTGCCTCGATGATGTGAACTGCTGCGATGACGCCGATAAAAGCGACCGCGAGAACAGCAAAAATCCATCTTTTCATAAGGCCTCCTGCCTAAAACAAATCGGTTCGATTAATATCAATGCTATATCAATTTCGCAAAAAATACCCAAACATTGATAATTTTATTGAAAACGCCTATCTTGCGCCGCATCTATTTACGAGGGTTCAATTATGAATAACATCTTTAAAGCGCTTCCAATCGTATTCGCGGCAGCCGCGGCCAATGCGCAAGCTGAGCTTGTACAGTGGAGCGACACGAGCGTTACAGGTCTTGTAGGAAGTGACTACCTAGTCGATTCAGACAAGCAAGTCACTGGTACGTTCGAATACGTTGCCGGTCTGTCGTTTGGTGACATCTTCGTATTCTATGATGCAACAAAATACGACTCTGACAACCAAGACTACATCGGTTTCTACGGCGAAATTTCACCGCGCATCAGCTTCGACAAAGCGTTTGGTTGGGACGTTGGTAACGATGTACTCACGGATATGTCACTTGCGTTTACCTACGAAAACGGTCGCGGTGACGTAGAGTCATTCCTAGCGGGCGTTGGCTTCGACTGGAATGTCCCGGGCTTTACTTATTTGCAAACCAATGTCTACAACCGCCAGGGCATCAACAACGACAGCGACGGCTACCAGATCACGCCGGTCTGGCGCATGGATTTCCCTGTCGGCAGTTCCAACATCGTGTTTGACGGTTTTGCTGACTGGGTATTTAAGAGCTCAAATGACAACTTCGAAAGCAACTTGCACATCAATCCGCAGGTTAAATACGACCTGGGCATGCTCCTCAACGGCGAGCAAGGTGCAAACAAGTTTTTCGTGGGCGTCGAAATCGATTATTGGAAAAACAAGTACGGCATCAAGTCATCACCTGCATTTGACACCAATCAAACTGCGGTAAGTGCACTGATCAAGTACCACTTCTAAAGTGCCGCTGAATCCGCTAGCTGCGTCATCAGTTAGCGGATTCATTCCCGTCTAGTGGCTCAAAGTCCTCCAGAGCCAGCAGTCTAAAACGCACGCCTTGGCTTTGAAATATCACCCCTAAGTCATCAATCTCTTGAATTTGTGCTGTGCCTACGAAGCCACCAACCCCTAATCGTTGCGAATTGATCATAACAAACCCTTGGCCAGTCTCTTGGCTGTAAACGTGCGCTTGGTACTGCATAGAGGGTAAGCTCGCGCGCAAACTGGGTGAGAGCTGATCGATTAAAGGCAGTGATGGCTCGTAGAGTGATGAAATATCTTGCGACGACTCAATATCACTCCCACCCTCGTCTGACATCTCCGAAGTATTTGCTATATCGAGGCCCTGTGCAGAACAATCGCCGCAAACTTTGTAATACTCGTGATACTGCCAGTAACCCGCAACCCCGAGAATGAAAGCAACAAACAATAATAACAACCAACGGACACGTTTTTTTCTCGGTGGTAGCGCATTGAATTCACTTAGTCGCACGGCGTCCGAACCACGCTCTCGTTTCGCTTTTTCTAAAGCATCTAACAAAGAACTCATAACCCCTCCTCCCAGCGAGTTGTCATGTTGACCAGCAACGCATAGGTCACGCCATCGACCTCTCCAGTCGGATCAAGTTGGTTGGCGCTTTGAAACAAACGTACCCGCTGCTGAAGATTACGATTAAACTCTTCATCGGTAATCGGTTGAGACTGCCGATCTAAATGTTGAAATCGCCTCGCGATTTCGACGACACGATCACTACGATCGTCGAGCTTTATCGAAGAAGCGAGGCGTTCAGATATCAGGAGAATTGACGAAGGCGAGGTAACCGACATCGGCCGAGACGCTTCTCCGCTGATATCGATCGCGACCGTGCCCCCTTGTGTGTTTTCGACGAGTCGTAGCCGCTCCTCCTCAACCAAGGCAAAGCGGTCAAGTTTGGCCATTACGCTCGCGGAAACTGAGGTTAAACTGACACACTGCAATGGCGCGGACGAGTCGTCGCAGGCGAAGGAGTCCACTCCGAAATACTGGCCGTAATGCTCCACAACGGCGGTATTATCGAGCGACGGTCTTAGCGAATACCACCACCAAACCACGCTCGCTAAAACCAGTGCAACCAGTAACACAGCGAACACACCGTTTCGTCGCTTTGTATTCGATGGCGATGGTTCGTCCCATTGGTTCAACTCAACAAACGCTTGCTTCACGTGTTTCGAGTTCACAGTCGATTGATTATTTGCATAAGCGACCATCAACGAACGATCGAGTAATGTGTTGATTGCGCGAGGTACACCGCCACTCAACTTGGAGCAGGTAGCAATCGCTCGACGTGAGATTACTTTCAGAGGATCTTGAGCGCCCACAATGCTCAGTCGACACGTCACGTACTGTTCGACTTCGCCCGAACTTAACGCATGGAGATGAGGACGGAACGTTATTCGTTGCGCCAACTGCCGAAGCTGAGGCTGCTGTATCACTTGGCGCAGTTCTGGCTGCCCTACAAACACGATTAGCAGTAACTTATGCTCATCCGTTTCTAAATTCGTGAGTAAGCGAAGTTGCTCGAGCGCTCGAAAGCTTAAGTGCTGCGCTTCATCAATAATCAAGACACTGCGACAACCGCGAGCGTAGTTATCAATTAACTTGTCGCGTAACGCGTTGAAACAACGAGTCGTTACACTGCCCTCACCCGTTGTGTCGATATCAAACTCACGGCAAATTTCGACCAGAAGCTCTTGCTCATCGAGTAACGGGTTAAGAATGAGTGCATATTGAGTTGTTGTGGTCGACTCTGAGAGCAATCTGCGAATGATCGTCGTTTTACCAGTGCCCACTTCACCGGAGAACAACACGAGCCCACTGCCTTTCTCAATTGCAAATTCAAGATTTGCGAGTGCATCTTTGTGCAGGCGACTCCAATACATCAAATTTGGATCAGGTGCGATTGAAAAAGGGGATTTAGTCAATCCGAAAAATTCATTGATCGCCGATTCACTCACTTAAAATCGCCCCGCCACATCAAACTGATACTGTCCGTTACCGAGTGGCGACGCGACGCTCTCGAGCCCCCGTCGGATGTTATCATCACTCAGTCTGGAAATATCAATTAGCAATGAGCATTCGTAATTGGGAACAAATAACCGACAATCGCCGGAAGCACCGATCGGCCCTCCGCCGTCACGGACCTGTACTTCGATTGCCTCGTTAGTACCATTCGCAACCGCACTAAAGGCACCCGCTTCTAGAACTGAATTTCCCGTATTAACCCGTAAGTCGAACACACCAACTCGCGCATCATCGACCTGTTGCACACCCGATAAATCAGCTAGCACGTAAGGCGCGTTAACCACAACTTGGGCTGAAAACATTGGCTGCACGACCGTCAAATCGGCGAGCACATCGGTGACGATAAATTGTTCACCCTGCTGCACGATAAGTGCGGAGATTTTGCCTTGGTCACTTTCAACTTCAAGACGAAGCTCGGGCTTTAAGGAAATTAATGATAACAACGAAACATGCCAACCGACCGAGGACAGCCGAACGCCCTGATTATTGCGCGCTATGGTAACACCCGACCAACGGCCATCCCACACGGTACCATCACTTCGAGTGAAACTACAGACGATATTCGAAGCAGCGCATGCGCGGATCAACTGAGAAGCTGGAATCGTCAACACAAGATATGACAATAGCGCGATCAACGCGCATAAACTGAGCCCAAACCACCGTTTTGTCATTGCACCACCGTTGCATTCAGATCGACCGTACCATCTTCATTAGCGGTTAGCGTAAAACTTGCCAAGTTTAGCCCTTCGCTTTGAGCGAATGCCAACCAGCGCCACAATTGCTTTTGTTCCGCGTCTCGCACAGTCACGCGAACACCGTTCGCGGACGGTTGAATACCGTCGTAGCTTAGATTACTTCGATCGCCGATCTGATTTACCAAAACCGTAAGATTCTGAGTTCGATCGGGTCCAACTGCCGATCGGCCGGCGAGTACCATCTGCATCTCTTCAAACTGTTGAGACAAGATTTGATTACGCTGTTCGATACGTGCCGCTTCGTTTGAGACATTCAAAAACGCTGTCAGTACGCCGTAAACGATGATTGCTGGCACGAGCAGTAACAACGCCTTGCGGTCGCGGTCGGTTAAGGCCGCCCATTTTTCCGTTAATAGTTGCTTCATATTCCCACCGCTATACGTGCCGAAGTTGCTCCATCTCGAGCTTGTGACGCCAACGTTCGAACACTGTAACCGCGTGACTCAAGCGCTGCATTAAAGCGATCAACATCACTGAAATTATTGACATTCAACGACAAAACAAATTGTGCAGTGCCATCTCTTAACTCGAGACTACTGAGCTTAAGCGTGTCGAGCTCAGACTCCTTGATGGCACCGATATCAATCAGTAATCGAGTGACGTCAGAAAGCTCAATTCCGGGCCGCTGCTCCGCCATTTGCATAATCTGCAGATACGGATCACTAAACTGCGCCTGAGGGAACGTTCGCTGTGCGAGTTCGAGCTGAGCTTGCTGCAAGCTTCGGGTCTCGTCTTTAAGTACCGACAAAGTCAGCATTCTATAAAGCAACTCGATGACCACCACCACGACAATGCAGGCCGCAATCCAACCAAATCGCTGTGTCCAGCGCTTCCATGGCAATGGCGGCTTAAAGGACCCGACCGCTAAGTTAAGACGAAGCGAGCTTAGATTGCTCCAATAGCTATCTTGAGACTGGCTAGCGATTTGTGCAGGCGTTTCTCTCGCCAGCTCGGTCACGATCACCTGCTTAATATGCGTAATATTTTGCGACGCGACTAACTGGTTAAAGGTAGCGACGTCGAGCGCATAGACGTCACCCCGATGCCTAACGACAACCTCAGGACCCACAAACGCAGTGGTGTCAGAGGCCGGCAGTAAATCGAGTTCGTGCCCGATGAATGCCAAGTTCGCCTGATGTGAAGCGACATAGTCGCGCCAGTTCGATAACCAGTTTGCACTGACCCCGATCAGTCGATTGCTGCCTTGTAACGACTCTGAAAGCCAATGAAACTCGCTAACGTCACCTGCGATGGTATCTTCCACTGAGTATGCGAGGGCTAAGGCGTCTAACTTCACACCTTCCGGAGCGGTGACGATACGATGTATTGTTTCGACCATCGGAACCACTAAAGCAATGGAAGAATCGCTTGATTCCCATTCAACCGGCCAGTCATCAACATGACAATAACCACCCCGACCAAGCGCTGAGTCGAACCAATAGTAGTGTGCCTCTGATGCGGGCCGAAGAAATCGGTTCACTGAGTCGATTACAGATTTCATAAAATTCCGTTTGTTTTTTTAATTAGTTTGACACGTTGTCCGTCGCGTTCCAACAGTGCGCTAAACAGGTACAGACGATCCCGCCAACGAAGGTCTACCGCCAGTTCAATATAATCACTTGCATACAGCAGATCATCCATAGTTACCGTACTATTACCCGACTGCAATTGCTGAATCGTGGGCGTCGAAGCGAAGCTCTGTTCGTCGACAAACGGTTGTTCGGTGCGAACCTCTTCCCAAGCAGTGACCATTGACGGGTCGAGCGGCGATAGATCATCGAAAGTATTCAGTGTTCGCAGTACATTTGATGATGCGGTATTTACATTAAAACCGGACGCAGTGTGCGGCAGAATCGTAACGAAGGGTGTTAAGCGATGAATAACCTCAGGCGTGAAGTAGCGAACAAAGCGTAACTCGCTGATCGATTCAAGTAACTGATTCGACGCGCGATATCCCACCGGCGAGAGCGCCGCGTAGTATTCGGTTTCGGCACTTTCGAAATCGACCACGAAATCGTCCTCATCAATGTAATCTTTGAGTGCTTTAACCAATTGTTCGGCTTGATACTGGCTCAATGCTAAGTCGTCAAAGGTTTGCAGGAGACGTATCAATCGTCGCTGAGCCACCGTAAACTCTTCACCCGCATCGCCACCAACCGCCACCGAATTCAAATTCAGTTTGCCATTCGCATCAATAATTTGTGCCGACAATAGACCTTCAGCAACCGGCATCGCGCTGACGGGCTGAAGCCAGCGATCGGCTAATGAATCCACCTGATGATCTTGATCCGATGCGAGAAGCGTCTCGATTAAATCTGGGGTTGAGTCCATCACCAACGACGCGCCCTGCCGCGACAGGGTCGATTCCACCAAAGTAATACTGCGGTAGTAATCGCGCTGGATTGACGTTGCCAAGACCGTGACGATCACCACAACGACGAGCGCAGTAATTAAAATACCGCCCGATTGTCGATTAGTCTTGGAACGTAACAAACTGCCTTACCTCCCCGTTTCGCTCTGTTTCGATGAGCCATTCAACAGCGCTCGGCAAGCCCGATGGTGATCGCGCCGACTGCTCGTACGACCAACGGTCAAAGTCATTCAGTAAGCGATCGTTTTTAAGGATATAGCGAAACTCGAGACGCTTGACGCCCTCGATAACGACGACCGAATGCGTTGGTTCTGCACGCACTCGATCGAGTTGATACCAAACGTCACGAACCAATTGTTCGTCATTGAGACGATAGCGAACTCGCTCGAGCCCCGAAGCCATCATATTCTGCGGCCGATAGCGACCACCCCGAGTTAGCTCAAGCAACTGATTACGCTCAACGCCTGCAAGTAACGCAGGCTGAGCTTCGCCAAATTCATCTTGGATGGAACGTGCTCGAATCGACCGCAAGTCATCATTAATGAGCGCAATCGCTCTTTGAAGCGACACCATATCTTGTTCGGCAACTCGTATTTGATCACGCGCACTTGAGCTCACAGAAAGCACCGAAAAGGCAATGTAAGCGACAAACACGCCGATTAACATGGCGACAAGCACCTCAACCAGTGTTAAGCCGCGCTCACTCGCTCGCATAACGCCTTGCCTCATAAATCACATCGTCGGAACCGACGACTCTAATAACCAATCGATACTCGTAGAAATTGTCGAGTGCGGTCTCCTCTCGAAATTCTTCCCATTGCCATTGGCGAGACATCATCTCAAGGTTTCCTTGATCGGCGTCCCAACGACGATTAATGCCTTTATAGAACCGCTTATTCTCGATAACGTAACTCGCCACCCATTGGGCGTGTAGCTTATCGCGCATAATAGCGATGCCATCGCCTTGAACCGAGATCAATCGAATGAGCGCTGGCAGAGCGACCGCTACAATGACAAACGCCACCAATGCTTCAATTAAGGTAAAGCCTTGCTGATGCTTCATTGATCGTACTCGACTACAAGCTCATCAAAGCCATTAGCAGCGATCGTCGCGCGATAATCGCCAAAAACCTCGAGGTTAAAGGGCGTGATTTCGCCGGTAGGCAACAAGATAATATGTGCTTGAAGTACTTCAGCACGCTGGCTCTGGTTGTCGATTTCAATAGCGAGTCCAGAGTTGCTAAGCGATAGGTCCTTGATCGACAGCTCGAGTGTTTTTGATGGTATTGAAAAACAGGTCGAGGAAGCCCATTGATCTAAACGTTGATTCAAACTGAGCGCCTCGATACTCACAGAGTCACGTCCATTGGCCTTAAATCGCAGACCGATAACTTGACCCGACAGCCTCGCCTCGTCGGCACAGTCACTAATCCACTGAAACAGCTGGGCACTCGGATTGTCCTCGTCGGCGCTTAAGCGTGATGGAATGGCTAAACTCGCCACGGCAACACCGATCGCAATAATCGCCATAACGACCATTACCTCGATTAAGGAGAATCCACCCGCAGTGCGTCGCATTAACTTACTCGGTCATCCAGTTGCCGATATCGGCGTCAGGACCTTCGCCGCCTTGAACGCCATCTGCGCCGTATGTAAACAGATCAAATGGACGACCGTCACGACCTGGGTGTAGGTAGAGGTAAGGTCTACCCCATGGATCGATTGGCTGCTCCGACAAATAGCCATCAGCACGCCAATTTGCAGGTACCGGCTGCATCGTCGGCTTCTCAACCAAAGCCCGCAGTCCTTGCTCGCTACTCGGGTAGTTATAATTATCAAGACGATACATGCTCAATGCCGCTTCAATCGCGGCAAAGTCTGCGCGCGCTTTACCAACACGGGCGTCGTCGGCACGACCCAAGATATTCGGTGCGATGATGCTTGCCAAGAGCGTGATAATCACCAAGACGACGATTACCTCAATTAAACTAAATCCCTTCGATTTGCTGTACTTCATAGTTTCACCATATTATTCATTTCTAACATCGGCATGAGTACTGCTAAGACAATCACCAGTACAAATGCACCCATAATAAGTATCATTAGCGGCTCTAATACCGTGACCGCCGTTTGAATTTTCCCGTTGAGCTCCCGATTTTGGTGGATAGAAGCGCGCTTCAACATTTGCGCAAGCTCGCCACTTCGCTCTCCGCTACCCACCATATGAACAAGCAACAAAGGGAATTGTTTCGAGTCATCAAGCGCCTTAAATAAGCTTGATCCCGACGTGACTTTTTCGACGACGGCTTGATTGGCGGATTTCATGACTTCGTTGCTGAGTACTTCGGTACATATTCTGAGGGCATCAATCAGATTAACCCCAGCCCCCACCAAAATACTTAACGTTGATGCGTATCGAGAGGCCTCCAGTGTACGAACCAGCGTGCCCGCAATCGGTATTCTTAAAATAAATTGATGCCAAGACGGACGAACTGCATCGGTTTTCAACCAACGTGCCAAGCCTACCGCAATAATTAACAAGACCACCCCGGTAATGGCACCGTAGTTAAGCAAATAATCACTCATGGCAATCACTACTTCGGTGAGCTTCGGAAGGGCCTGCCCGCTACGATCGAATACCGAGACGATTTCTGGAACCACGGCGGTCATAAGATACGTCACGATACCAACTGACAGCACCAACAGTATGATCGGATACGCTAGCGCACCCATGACTTTTTGCTGGGTGTCCAAGTTGTCTTCAAGGTGAACCGCCAGCTCTTCGAGCACTTCGCCCAAGAGCCCAGATGCTTCCCCTGCTCGAACCAACGACCGGTACAAGGTATCGAAGCTATTGGGAAATTGTGCCAATGCTGACGCTAAGGTATGACCTTCGACTAGCTTCGAGCGAACTTGAAGTATCAGTTGCTTAGTCGCGTTGCCCTCGCTCTGAGCTGCTACGGTCGCAAGCGCTTCATCAATCGGCATTGCAGAATCGACCAATGTCGCCAGTTGACGAGTGAACAGCGCCAGTTTTGAGCCTCGCATGGGGTTGCCGAACGTAAAATTGAACCCCTCACGCTGGGAGCTCTCTGCTGCTTCTTTTACGCGGAGCGGAAACAACCCTTTCTCACGCAGTAAAGCACGAGCATGGCGAGCGTTATCCGCCTCGATAACGCCCTTTTTTGTTTTCGCTTTGGCGTCTTTTGCTTCGTAAGAAAAACCCGCCAACTATCGAATCTCCTCGACAACACGTGCGACTTCCTCTGGCGTGGTTAAGCCTTGCAAAACCAGCGCTCGGCCCGCTTCCGCGATCGATTGGGAATGCTTACGTGCCACTTGTCTAATTTCTGACTCGGCAACGCGATCATGGATCATCTGTTTAAGCTGATCGTCGATTTCAATGATTTCGTAAATCGCGCGACGCCCTTTAAAGCCGGTGTGACTGCATGCACTACACCCTTTAGAACGCGTTAATTTGGCTAACTCATCCAGCTTAAGCCAGCGACGATCCAGTTCGGTGGCTTCGTAGTGTTCGGCGCATTCGTTACAATTCAATCGCACCAGACGCTGTGCCATCACGCCCACTAAGCTAGACGACAGTAGAAACGGCTCGACCCCCATGTCCATCAGGCGCGAAATCGCACCGACAGCAGAGTTCGTATGGAGCGTACTCAACACCAAGTGGCCGGTTAAACTCGCTTGAACCGCAATTTCGGCCGTTTCTAGATCGCGGATTTCACCCACCATAACGACGTCGGGGTCTTGTCGTAGAATAGCGCGCAATCCTGCTGCGAATGTCATTCCGACCTTACTATGCACCTGCGTTTGACCAATCCCAGGAATCACATATTCAACTGGGTCTTCAATCGTCATGATATTACGCCCCGGCTGATTGATATGGCTGAGGCCGGCATACAGCGTCGTAGTTTTACCTGAACCCGTAGGACCGGTAACCAAGATGATTCCATGTGGTCTTGCCAGTAAGGATTCGTAACGTTGTTGCTCAATTGCGGGCATCGACAACTGGGTCAGATCGAGCTGATTACTTTGCTTGTCGAGAATACGCAACACCACACGCTCGCCGTGAGCCGATGGCAAGGTCGATACCCGAAGATCAATGGCGTGGCCTGCTACCTTCACTGAGATACGACCGTCTTGCGGGATTCGCTTCTCAGCGATATCAAGCTTTGCCATGACCTTGAGTCGAGAGACCAATAACGGTGCGAGAACACGCTTTGGCGAGAGTACCTCGGTTAAGACGCCATCAATGCGGAATCGAATCACTAGGCGTGTTTCGAACGTCTCGACGTGAATATCAGAAGCCTGAGCGCTAATTGCTTGCGCCAATATGGCGTTAATCAGTCGAATAACCGGCGCGTCGTCATTTGAATTCATGAGCTCTTCGGCGTCGGGTATGGCATCGACCAAGTCGGTTAGGTCCATATCATCGCCCAGCCCTTCTGCCATAGCTTCCGTATCACCATCGGCGCTCTGGTAAAACTTGGTCAAGCGCGAGTCGAAGTCGTCATCTGAAATTGACTCAAAGGCAAACAAACCCTGACTTAAACGAGCAGCTTCACTCAAGGTCAGCGCTGTAAATGGCGTCACGCCACAGAGCGTCGCCTCTCCTTCTTCGGACCACTGCAAAAACGCTCTATTGGTTTGAGCAAAGGCGTATGGGAAACGGACTCCCTTAGAGGTCATATTAATTGACCTCCTCTTGTATCGGCGTATTAATGACGGGGTTTTCAATTGGGTCTAAAAACTGTGGTGATGGTTCATCACGTTGCTCTTGTACGCCACGAATTGCCTCGTAACGTTGCTCGCTCAAAGCGCGAAGCTGATCATCAGTCTCAATCACCGTGGCACGAATAAACACCAATAGATTGGTTTTCACATTACGATTACCGGTCGACGTAAACAGACTACCAAGTAATGGAATATCGCCCAGAACCGGAACCTTCTGCTCATACTGTTGAAGGTCGTCTTTTATGAGGCCACCCAGCACCACTAAGCCACCGTTGTTCGCAACAACTTGAGTTTTAATGGTGCGCTCGTTAGTAATGATATCCGACGCATTGACAAGGGTATTACCCGACAAACTCGACACGGTTTGTTCGATATCGAGCACAATTTTATCGCCTCGATTAACGCGCGGTGTGACGATCAAGCCAATACCCACGTCCTCGCGCGAAATGGTTTGGAAAGGACTTTGAGGATTGGTACTACCACCTTGACCGGTATACGAACCGGTCACAAACGGTACGTTTTGCCCTACGTTGATTTCCGCCTGACGATTATCCGTAGTCAGTACGCTCGGAGTCGATAAAATATTCGCGCCTTCTTGCTCCTGCAATAGGTTAATCAGTACGTTGAAATTAAAGCTACCGTTGATTCCTGCAATGCCGAGAGTCTGCCCTTCAACCGCTGATAAGGCTGCGCCAAGCCCCGGAATGTCGGGTGTGCCACCCTGCCCAATCGCCGCTGCCGTAATTGCGCCGACATTGGCATCTGAGCCTGGTACGGCTGAACTTCCATAGCCGCCATTATCGGTATCGGCGAACAACCACTGCACCCCAAGTTCTTTACCCGCGGTGTCTTGGATCTCAACGATGATTGCCTCGACCAATACCTGAGAGCGCTCAACGTCGAGTCGTTCCGCAATGTCGGCCAACATCGTTAAGCGCGTGGGATCACCAACCATGATCAACGCATTTGTTTGTGCATCAAAGTTAATCGTCGTTTGAGATGCCGTTGTTGTGTCTCCAGAGCCCCCTTGGGACGCTAGCTCCCGGAGGACCCGAGACACCTCTTCCGCATTGGCATAATCGAGGTAGATTACTCGGTTATTGTTCTCAGACATGACGGGTGTGTCGAGCGACACAACCAATTCACGAATGCGCTGACGCGACATTGGATCGCCCGTAATGAGAAGACGATTAGCGCGTGCGTCCGGAGTAACGTTGGCTATTTTGATGCCTTGATTCTGTGCATCGCCGAGTAAGGTGGTTGTGATTAGCGCTGCCATCGACTCTGCCGAGGCGTGCTGTAGGTTAATCACGTCAGACCCTTCGGTAACGCTGGCATCGAATGCTTCAACCAACTGTCGAATACGCGAGGCGTTGGCTGCGGTATCGGTAATGACGATCGAGTTACTCGGCTCATAAGCCGCTAGATGCGATTCTGGCGGAACCATTGGACGTAGCACCGGGAGCAACTGAGTGGCTGACACGTTGTTAACGGTAATGACTTGGGTAACGAGTGCAGAAGAATTAGCATCACTCGATTGTGGCTGACTCACGGCTACCGAGCTCGTGCGAGTATCGGCCTTAGGCAAAATACGAACGACCCCAGCCGTCTCGACCGCAACAAAATTGTGAACATCGAGAACCGCGAGAAACAAATTATAAAGCTCGTCGGGTGTTAATGGATCTTCGGACATCACCATCACACGGCCACTCACCAATGGATCAACGATAATGGTTTTGCCTGTGACATCCGATACGAAACTAATGACTTCTTTTAAGTCTGTATCGCGGAAGTTGACCGTGAGCTCTTGTGCAACAGCGCTGGGAAGTGGCGCGAGCGCAATCGACGTCGACAGTAACACTGAGCTTAATTTACGTTTTATTGAATCTCTACGATGGGTCATTATCAGCCTACATTTTTATTATTGAGACAAACGCGCCAGTAGGCGTTTGTCGAATTCTATCGTACGTGTTTCGCTACCGCGACGGATTACAAATGAAAACTCATCTTGTGTTGAAATAAGTTGCTCGATCTCGCGAGGGTTAGTCAACTGAGCTATCGCTCTGCCACCGAACGACACCACTTCATCACCCGCCTGCAGCTCGAGCAACTGGAACAGCCTCGAATCGGGACCAGGGGCGATTTTAATGCTTTCCAAACTTAAGCCATTAAGAACCGGCTGAAATACAATGAAGTTAGACACCTGCGGTGAATCAACCGAGAGCCCAGCGGTGATCGCGGGGTCTGTTGAACTTGCAACCGCGCTAATACCCTCGTAATCGTCATCATCGAGACTGAGTCTCTCGCGTGCCCCGTTGTTCGAAATAACGACGGTTTTATCGAAGATCTCACTGATGGAAACAGCACCTCGAATGGGCAACGTGTCACCAACGTGATAAACACGCTGCTCGCCATTCACACCAATAACTGCTGCACTTAGGTCTGGATCGGCACTAGCCGCAACTGCACTTAGGGTAATCTGAAGGCTTGTTTCACGAAGATTCTCAAAAGCACTTTGCGCTGTTGAGGCTTCGATTGAAGCCGAGTCTTCGCTCGCAGCAAAGAGCGTCAGAGACTCTAATTCAGTCGTTGTAATTGATGAGCTCCGAGGCGCGGTGGAATTTAAAATAGAAAGATCTGCTGGCACCTGCACAGGCTCTGGCTCGACACTGAGCCAAAACACATCGACGATTCGCCACAAAACCCAAATCCCCACGGCGACACACACCGGGACACGATAGGCTTCAACGCGTTTAAAACTACTCATCATGTGTGATTACCTTGGCGGAATGGATAACCACCGGTT
>JABXIR010000081.1 GCA_013372965.1 Gammaproteobacteria bacterium | reverse complement strand
CTGTCGACGGTTGATGACTCAGCATCGACTTCGACAGAGCCCCAGTTGACGGCCGCCCCTATGAACCCAGGAGTAACGTATTGACCCTGAGCGTCGATAACAATGGCGTTACCGGGGATGTTACCGCTAAGACCCACCGAGACGATTTCGTCGCCAGAGATCACAATAGTCGCATTGTTAATGATGCCATCGCCCGATTGAGTAACGGCTTTCGCGTTGATAATGGCGTATTCGCCTGCGAATGCTGTGCTTGTCAGTAGAGCAGTGGCTAGCAAAGTACGTTTAATCATTGTGCTTCCTCCGTAACGCGCTGACCGAGTTCAAAATCAGTCACCTGCTGGTAGTTTTCGTCGAATCGATCGAAGCGCTTCGCACCGTCAATGTAAACCTCGTCAGCCAGTGTGTAGACGGAGAATGGGTTGCCGCTCCAAATGACGACGTCGGCATTTTTGCCAACTTCGAGCGAGCCAGTCACGTCATCGATACCCAACGATGTTGCCGCATTAATGCTGAGCCAACGCCATGCTTGAGCGATATCGATGTCCATGCCCAAGCGATTACCGGCTGCCATCGCTTTAGCCGCTTCTTGGTTGAGGCGCTGAATTCCGACATCAGAGTCCGAGTGAACAATCGCCGTTGCGCCCGCTTGCTCCATCAGTGCGATGTTAGCTAGGGTGGCATCGTACGCCTCCATCTTGAAGCCCCACCAGTCGGCCCAGAGTGCGCCGGCAATGTTGTTTTCGGCAAGTAGATCGGCAATTTTGTACGCTTCGACGCCATGGTGGAAGGCAGTGATCTGATAATCAAATTCTTTCGATAGGTCGATCATGACCGCCATTTCTTCTGCGGTGTAGCAGTGGTTATGAATTCGAATGTCACCGGCAAGAACACCCGCGAGCGTTTCAAGCTGAAGGTCGCGATAAGGTTCGTCACCGCCGTTCTCGGCGTAGTCGTCCCAAGTGGCTTTATAGTCTTGAGCTGCAATCCACGCGTTGCGGAAGCCTTCAACGTTACCCATACGCGTCGCGGGGCCACCACGATCGCCATAGACACGTTTGGGGTTTTCCCCACATGCCATCTTTAGGCCGTAAGGCGCGTCAGGGAATTTCATTTCCTGAATGGTCGGTGCGACAACCGGCTTCAATACAACGCTTCGACCACCAAATAAGTTCGCTGAACCGGGGAGAATCTGAAGTGCGGTCACACCACCGGCAATTGCGCGCGAAAACCCAGGATCTTGAGGGTGAACGGAGTGCTCTGTCCAGACGCCTGCCGTGTTTGGTGACGTCATTTCGTTGCCGTCTTGAGTGGCACTCACTGAAGGTGCAGGGTAGTTGCCCAAGTGACTGTGCACATCGATGATTCCCGGGGTTACCCAGCGACCCTGCGCGTCGATCACGTTTTCGCCATCGTTGGCCGTTAGGTCCGTACCGATTTCGATGATCTTACCGTCTTGTATACGCACGTCGGTATCATTCATTTGATTTCCAAGGCCATCAAGGACGGTGGCATTTTGGATTAATACCGGTGCCGTTTCGGGTACGGTGTATTGGCTTGGGAAAGCATCGAGACGGGCGAAGTCAGCCGGCTCACCACTTACGCTTGGGCTGTCTTCAGATTGGCAGCCAATGATAGCGAATGAGGCAAGCACAGCTGCGGTCAGAGATTTAACTCGCATACAGAGCTCCTTTGTTGGTAGTAGCTGAATGTCTTTTGGATATTCAACGTTTTTAGCTAGCGCAAAAATAACAGATTAGCCCAGCATTCGCTACGTATTGCGTCCCGCGAATCGTTCGTCTTCGGAGACTACTTAGGCTTTTTGGTCGATTCGGTTTATTTAAAGGGCACGATTGATTAGGATTAGATTAAGCAGTTTTCTTTGCACACATTTTTGGGCTTTACTCGTCATGTTTGAAGAATTTCAGAAGATCGACCTAATTCGTCGTATTTTTCCAGAGCAAGAACTCGAAACGTTTCTTTCTCAACATTATGCAAAGCAACCCTATTTAGGCCGTTCGCGTCTTGGGGATCAAGACGAGCGCGACCAGCTCTTATCCATCGCGGAGATTGACCGCCTAGTGAATTCCGTTGAGATCCCGCCCCGAACAATCGATATGGCGAATGCTGAGCGACGCATGTACCGAGATGAGTTCACCTACAGTGAAGGTCGCATCGATGCTCGGCGAGTCATGGAGCACGTGCGTAATGGTTCAACGCTGATCCTCACCCAGTTACAAGAGTCGGTAGAATCACTGGCTGATGTGTGTCGCGATTTGGAGGCGGTGTTTAATTGCCATGTTCAAACGAATATCTATTTAACGCCTCCTGGTAAACAGGGGTTCAAACCGCACTTTGATGGTCATGATGTGCTGGTATTTCAGCTGAAAGGAACGAAGGCGTGGACCCTGTTTTCCAATCGCTACGAATTGCCTTTTAAGGGAGAACGTTTCGATTCGAATCAGCACGAGCCGGGCGATGTCGTCGACGAGTTCGATCTCAATGCGGGCGATTTTCTCTACTTGCCCAAGGGCGTGATGCATCAAGCGCCCAACAAGGGTGATGAGCCGTCGTTGCACATAACTATTGGGCTTATTCAGAAGAACTGGACGGATTTGATTCTGGAAGCCGTTTCGGAAGTGGCGATCAATCATCCTGAGTTCCGCCAGCCGCTACCAGCGGGTTTCGCTCGAGCAGACTTCGATGTTGAATCAGTGCGTCCAACGTTTGAGAGACTGAAAGAGATTCTCTCCAGCGATTTAGAGTTCGAAGGGGCACTCGATTACTTCGCTGGTGAATTTATTCGAAATCAAAAGCCCAAAACGGAAGGCCGCCTTTCGAATATTCTTGCTGCACAGGATCTAATGGCTGAAACCTGGTGTCTTCAAGAGAACGCTCTCGCCCAAATTGAAACGTCGGACGAACAGGTATTGCTGATTGCAGCGGGCGGCGTACGAAAGTACCCAGTGGATTTTGAGAGCGGTCTCAAACGTGTGTTAACCGGAGAGGCGTTCTGCGCTCAAGATTTAAACCTCTCGAAAGAAGCATGCGAAGAGTTGATCGGATCACTCTACGATGCTGGAGTGATCGCAGTAAATTAGGGTACCTACACTAAAATTGGGGTGGCCCGCATTATTTATCAACGGGTACACTGAAACGTCGTTCAAAGGAGATTAACCAAGGTTATGAGTCGAAAACTTACTCGAAGATCGTTTTTGGGTGTGGTAACAGGTAGTACGTTAGGTTTAGCTGTTTCTACTAAAGCTTCTGCAAACTGCACCGATTCCGATCCAAATGATCGCGCAGGAAACGGTCGCAATTGTGAGTCAGGTGTCACGGACTCTGATACAGGTTCTAACCGAGATCCGGCCAACAACGGTCGCGGGTCACAATGTACCGACTCGGATCCTAACGACTCCGTCGGCAACGGTCGTAATTGTGAGTCGGGTATTACCGACGCTGATTCGGGCGCTAACCGAGATCAAGCGGGTAACGGTCGAGGTTCAGAGTGTACTGACTCAGATCCCAACGACTCAGTAGGCAACGGACGTAATTGCGAGTCCGGTGTGACCGATGCCGATACGGGTGCTAACCGAGATCAAGCGGGTAATGGGCGCGGGTCTCAGTGTACGGATTCAGACCCTAATGACGGCGTGGGAAATGGTCGAAACTGCGGTTCGAATAATCGCACTGGGTTCACGGATTCAGATAGCGGCAGTCACTCCGACCCGTCAGGTAACGGGCGTGGCAGTAACTGTACCGATAGTGACCCGAATGACCAAGCATTTAATGGCTCACGATGTAAGCCACGACAAACCGGTGAGACAGATGGCGATTCCGGCGAGAATCGCGACCGATCGGGATATGGTCGAGGGCCTGCTAACCGTTAGTCCGATACAAAAATGGCTCGTAATTTACGAGCCATTAGTGCGATAGAAACCAACGTTATTGATTCAAAAGCTTCGCCGCATCCATTGCAAAATACGTGAGAATGCCATCCGCGCCCGCGCGCTTGAAGCTGATTAAGCTTTCCATCATGACATGTTCGAGATTTAGCCAACCATTTTGAGCGGCGGCATGATGCATCGCATATTCGCCACTGACTTGGTAGGCAAACGTTGGGGCTTTTAGCTCGTCTTTTACTCGGCGAATGACGTCGAGATAGGGCATGCCGGGTTTCACCAT
>JABXIR010000257.1 GCA_013372965.1 Gammaproteobacteria bacterium | reverse complement strand
TGGTTTGAAATAGCGGGTCGTCAAGCGATGCTCTTCGATCTTCCGGAGCGCAAGTTTCATATTTTCTGGGCGACGTTCTATCCCCAAGATGGTTTTTTACTGGCTTGGTTGTTGATCATTTCAGCGTTTTCATTATTCGCCGTGACAAACGTTTTTGGTCGCGTGTGGTGCGGTTTCACCTGTCCGCAAACCGTCTGGACACAGATCTTCATGTGGCTCGAATACAAAATCGAAGGCGATCGCGGCAAGCGAATGAAGCTCGATAAGCAGTCTTGGGGACCTGAAAAAATTCTTCGAAAGGGCGGCAAGCACGCGAGCTGGTTATTCGTCGGCTTCCTCACGGGACTTACCTTTGTCGGCTATTTTACACCGATCAAAGAGCTGACGGTTGATATTTTCACGCTTGAGGCGAGTACGACAGCGGCTTTCTGGGTCGTGTTTTTCCTTCTTGCGACCTACGGTAACGCGGGTTTCCTGCGTGAACAGGTCTGTAAGTATATGTGTCCCTACGCTCGATTTCAGTCGGTCATGTATGACTCGAATACCTTAGTCGTTAGTTATGATGCCAATCGCGGTGAAAAACGCGGACCGAGGAAGCCGAAGCAAGATTACAAAGCAGATGGTTTAGGTGATTGCGTTGATTGCACGTGGTGTGTGCAAGTGTGTCCGGTAGATATTGATATCCGCGATGGTCTGCAGTACGAGTGCATCAACTGTGGCCTCTGTGTTGATGCGTGTAACTCGATCATGGACAAAATGGGGTACGAAAAAGATCTCATTAGTTTCAATACAGAAAACAACTTAGCGGGTAAGCCAACGCGCTTCTTGCGCCCGCGACTGATTGGCTACGTGTTCTTTATCCTTCTGATGTCAGGTACGCTGGTTTATACGTTGTTAAATCGGGTGCCATTAGAGGTGTCGGTCATTGCCGACCGCAATCATATGTACCGAGAAACTTCTGACGGGATGATTGAAAACCCATACCGTATTCGCTTGGTCAACATGCTTGACGAGGAGCTGGTGTATCGGGTCGAGTTGATCGCGGATGAAGAAATGACGTTAGTGGGCGATACGGAAATCCGTATGGATGGGGGATCAGTAAAAGAAGGTATCATTCGTGTCATTATGGATCCCGCTGATATCGATCAACGTCGGTATAACATCTCCATTCGCGTCGTTGCGACCGATCGAGAGAACATAGTTAAAGAAGTTGAAACGCGCTTTATGGCGCCATTGGTAACTCGTTAATGAATAAACTAACTACGTCCGTTTGGTATAAAGAACCTTGGCCTTGGTTTTTCTTTGGCCTACTTGCAGTCAGTGTCGTGTTTTCACTGATTTTTGTCTTTAGATCACTGTCGGGCGCCGACGACGTCGTGGTCGGCGACTACTACAAGGAAGGTTTAGGCATTAACGAGCGTATTGAACAACAACGCACTGCTCAAGAACTACAAGTGTCGGCCCAGCTCAGTTTGACCAACATCAACGACTCCGCCACGTCTCTTGTGATCGACTTATCGGGTGCAGACGGGTTAACCCTACCGCCATTCCTTACCCTTCGTATGATGCATCCAGTCGAAGCAAATTTCGACGTGGATGTGGTACTGACTCGCCGTGACAACCAGTATGTTGGAGAGATAGACCGAGTTTTCGAAAATCGTTGGTACCTCCGCTTGGAGGATCCTGAACAGCTCTGGATGTTGAGTTCGGAAACCAACTTGTCTTTTGGAAATACCTTTTCTTTAACGCCTGATGAATGACACGTGTTTTCACTGTAATGATCCGATCCCGGAGAACCTAAACCTCACGGTTGAATATCAGGGAGATCGAAAGCCAGTGTGTTGTGTGGGTTGCCAAAGCGTCGCACAGCTCATTCTTAATGGCGGCTTATCTGCGTACTACGCGCACCGTGACGCTCCGGCAGAACGTCCTGATCGTGTTGCCGACGACTCAGCCGTTTTTGATGACGCTGCTTTTCAGGCAGCATTCTGCCAACCTTGCCAAGGAAGCCTTGTAGAGGCCGCTTTACTGGTTGATGGCATCAATTGCGCGGCTTGCGCATGGTTAATCGAACGCCACCTCGGCGCAATCGATGGCGTAGATCAGGTTCGCGTGAACGTTGCCCGCAAACGGCTTGTGCTTCGATTCAATGTGAACTCAGTTAAACTCAGTCGGATTGTGTCGTCGCTTTCAGATATTGGCTATCAAGTGTCACCTTGGTCGGAAAATTCCCTTGAGGCATTGTCAGCAGAGCAGGGCAAGCGTCTGTTGTTTAAGCTTGGCTTGGCGGGTATCGCGTTCCTGCAAGTCATGATGTTCGCCGTGGCGCTCTATGCGGGAGATTACTCAGGCATTGATGAATCTCATCAATCGCTAATGCGATGGTTTAGTTTGGCGATATCCGTCCCCGTTGTTCTGTACAGTGCGTCGCCGTTTTTTATTGGCGCTCTGTCAGCTTTTAAAGCGAGATCGCTCACCATGGATGTGCCGATTGCGGTAGCCATTGCACTTGCCTGGAGCGCAAGTATTTGGGCTACGGTGACGCGCTCGGGTGAGGTCTACTACGACTCGGTCGTGATGTTTACGTTTTTCTTACTTGCAGGTCGTTATCTTGAGCATCTGGCGCTTCATAAAGAGCACGGTGAGCGTGGGCGGCTGTCGAGTTGGTTGCCTGATCGGGCTTACCATCAGGCACGCGGTTGGGTGCCTGCATTGTCGATCGTGGTCGGCGATGTGGTTCGCGTGAGTGCCGGGGATCCCTTTCCTGCGGATGGCATGATTATTAGCGGACAAACGCACGCGGATGAAAGCTTACTCACTGGAGAGCACAAGCCGATTGCTAAATCGCTTCATGATGAAGTTCTTGCGGGTACCGTCAATGTTGATTCGGTAGTCGAGGTTCGAGTCACGGCAACTGGTGAGCAATGTGGCGCAGGACGTATCCATCAGTTATTAGTGGACGCCATGGACGCAAAACCACCGATTACTCAGCTTGTTGATCGGATTTCGGGTTGGTTTGTTGGTTCGATATTGCTGATCGCGTCAGTGACTTATTGGGTGTGGTATCAAACCGAACCAAACCACGCGCTTTGGGTTGCGCTGTCGGTACTGGTTGTGACTTGTCCTTGTGCACTAAGTTTGGCAACACCCGTCGCACTGACGTCGAGCGTGCATGGCTATCGTGACCGAAACATTTTGGTGTCGAACACGTCAGCGATTCCGGAACTTGGCGGCATTCAAACCGTAATTTTTGATAAAACGGGCACGCTAACCCTAGGTCGACCCAGTGTGGTGCGCGTGAATAACCTTAGCGCGTTCGATAGCGATTACTTATTTAGAGTCGCGGCTGGGCTTGAAGCGTTTTCAAACCACCCAATAGCGAAAGCCTTTAACGCGGCGTCCCCCATTCCATTTGCGAGTGCGGAAGTGGTGGTCGGTAAAGGTGTAGAAGGTCGATTGGAGGATGATCATTGGCAAATTGGTCGTCCGTTGTGGCTCGACTCCAGCAGCAACTCAACTGCGGACGTCGCTTTGGCTAGGAATGGTGTAATTCTTATCGAGTATTTTCTTGAAGATGAGATTCGTCAGGGCGGTCGCGATGCGATTGAGCAATTGAAGAGTCTGGGCGTGGAAGTTAAGCTCGCGTCGGGTGATAAGCTCGACAGCGTGACGACGACGGCTACGTATTTAGGTATAGAGGATTTCAAATCAGAATGTACGCCTGAGGAGAAATATCAATGGCTACTGTCGCTACAAAAGATGGGGCGTCGTGTGATGATGGTTGGCGACGGGCTCAATGATGTTCCTGTTATTGGTGCTGCCAATGTGAGCGTTGCCATGGCGAGCGGTGCGGGTTTGGCTCGGTGTCATGCCGATGTGATTGTGATGGACGAGCGACTCGATGCATTTCCAGAAATGATTCGCTTTGCACGTCGAACGCAACAGAAAATCATTCAAAACTTGGCGTGGGCATTGGGTTATAATGCGTTGGCACTCCCACTGGCCGTGATGGGATTTGTTCCGCCTTGGGCTGCGGCCATTGGTATGAGTGCTTCCAGTTTGGTAGTCGTGTTAAATGCGTTGAGACTGAGTCGATAGCTTATGGAATCGCTGTATCTGTTAATCCCGCTTGCTTTGGTGATATTCGCCATCATCGTTGCAGCGCTATTTTGGGCCGTTCGATCTGGACAGTTCGACGATCTCGAGCGCGAGGGCACGCGCATTTTGTTCGACGACGATCTCGAAGGTAAGGATGATCAATGAGTCTTGAGTTACTCTGGGTAGCGTTGTTACTAGGATTGAGTGGCTCTACTCATTGTCTGAGCATGTGTGGCGGGATAGCGATGTCAATGTCCTCGACGACAAGCGGCCACAGCCATTTGACCTGGTTTTATTCTTTCGGACGCTTGTTGAGTTACGCAGTTCTTGGAGGATTAGCTGGCTATCTGGGGTCTTTGGTCGCGTTCGAGGGAGACTCC
>JABXIR010000003.1 GCA_013372965.1 Gammaproteobacteria bacterium | reverse complement strand
GGCAATCATCGGCAACATGATCTTTAAATTATTTAAGCCCTCGCTCGCACGAATCATTGCGCGAACCTGAGTTAAAAATAACTCAGGATGATCTAACGAAATACGAATTCCACGCCAACCGAGAAACGGGTTGGCTTCTTCTATCGGAAAGTACGCAAGCGACTTGTCCCCACCAACATCGAGCGTTCTCATGGTGACGGGCTTAGGGTGAAACGCAGACAGCTGCTGACGATAAATTCGCGTCTGCTCACCTTCACTTGGGAAGTGTTCTTTTAATAGGAAGGGAATCTCCGTACGGTACAACCCTGCGCCGTCGGCCCCCACCTCGTTCGCCTGAATAGCGTCTGTTGCTAAACCGACGTTCGCCATTAGGGAAATCTTGACGCCATCGCGAGACTCCGTGGGAAGCCCCTTAAGTGCCTCGAGCTCTGAGGTCACTTGCTTCGCCTGCTCGATTAGATCGGCGTAATACCGACGTATCTCAGGTTTTGCATAGCGTATCACGCGACCGCGATAGCCATCGACGATGACTTCTTGATTTTTGAGCTTTCGCACCGGCAAGTCTTCGCACGCCATTACGGCAGGCAAGCCCATACCTCGAGCAAGAATCGCGATGTGCGAGTTACTCGAGCCACGCGTTGACACTACCGCGACAATATGATCGCGCGGCACCTGCCCTAAATGCGCGGCCACTAAGTTTCTTGCAATCACTACGCATCGGTCTGGCCATTCGACTTCTTCGTCTTTTCGCGAGTCAAGATAACCCAGCAGACGAAGACCTAAATCACGCACATCAGCGGCACGTTCACGCAAATAGTCATCGTCCATTTTGGCGAAAACCTGTACGTGTTCCGAAAACACTTGGGACGTTGCCGTGTCGGCAGCGAATCCGTTTTGGATTCGCTTAACAATTTCGCCGCCCGTCGCCTGGTCATCTAACATTCGAGCATACACATCGAATAGTGCGAGTTCTTGGGAACTTAATTGATCTCCTAGGTTGGCACTTAAACTCGACAAGTCGTCTTTGAGTTGTGACTGTGCTCGAGCGAAGCGGGCAACCTCGGCATCAATATCGTCAACCTTGCGTGTTTCAACAGAACTGAAGCTCTCGTCCGAACTGAGCACAATCGCGGTACCGATCGCAACACCGCTTGAGGAAGCAAGACCTTCATAGATTTTTTCTTTAGTGGTAGAAAAGTAACTTTCAGGGGACAGCTCGCCACTAGCCTCTGCAATGGCTAAAACCCCGGCAAGTTGAGCCGAGGCGGTAATGACAATCGATTCATCTTCTTCATCGAAGGCATTGTCTTCGTTGTCTTGAACAACAATCACCCCAAGTCGCTTGCCAGCGTGGATGATCGGGGCGCCGAGATAAGAGCTCAGTTCGTCTTCTTGGAGGCTATCGACCTGAAGGTAGCGCTTGTGCTCACGAGCATTCGTAAGATTAATCGGCTCTTCTCGCTCTGCGACAAGACCGACCAAGCCCTGATCGATACGTATTTTCAGCTGTTTTTCGAGGGATTTTGACAGACCATCGGTGGCCATCAAAACTAACTTTTGCTGCTGTTTATCGAATAACCATACGGAGCATGCATCAGCATCTAAAGCTGACTTCACTCCGCCAACTATAATGCCGAGTGCCTCATCTAACGACGACGCACCGTTCACCTGCTGAACAAGTTTCCGCAGCTCCTTGAGCATGGTTATTCCTGTTGTTGAATCATTCGATGGAGCGATGGAAGTAGTTCTAGCATCGCTTTACGATAAACTTCGCGTTTAAAGTTAACGACACCCCGAAGCGGGTACCAATAACTGACCCACTCCCACCCATCGAACTCTGGCTTACCGTAAGCCGACAGATCAATTTCGGACTCTGCTGCGGTTAAACGCAGCAAAAACCACTTTTGTTTTTGACCAATGCACAACGGCCGTTGACCATGCCGAATGAGTCGACGTGGCAGACGATAACGTAACCAACCTCGCGTTTCGGCGATAATTTCAACGTGTTCTGAGCGCAAACCGACCTCTTCGTACAGTTCGCGAAAAAGCGCGTCTCGTGGAGACTCCCCATTATCAATACCACCTTGGGGAAATTGCCATGAAGTTTGGCCTGCACGCTGCGCCCAAAGAACTTGACCATGGTCATTGGCGATAATTATCCCGACGTTGGGACGAAACCCATCCGAGTCTATCACCTGACACCTCAAAAATTTCTAAACTGATAACATTGTCACTTTTTTAACTCGAGATTACCAGAGTTTAATTAAATGGTTGCCAGCTATGAAATTACGTTATGATGGTCGGAAATTGGCGTTTGAAAGCACTGGAAACTCACTATGACACTCGCATTATTCGATCTCGATAACACCTTACTCGTCGGTGACTCAGACCATTTGTGGGGTGAATTTTTAATCCGTAAACAATTGGTTAGCGAGGCGGAACACCGAGCCGTCAATGACCAGTATTATCGTGATTATCTCGACAGCACGCTCGATGTTGGTGAGTACCTCAATTTCGCTATGGCCCCAGTCGTCGGTAAAACGCTAACGGACGCCAAAGGGTTACTTGACGAGTACCTAACGGAAGTCATCCCAATGATCGCGCCAAAAACTCCCGAGTTACTCGAACACCATCGTTCACAGGGCCATACACTCGTTGTGATCACCGCGACCAACCAGATTTTGGCAAATGGCATCTGCCGCTATCTTGGTATCGAACACCTCATCGCAACTCGGGTAAAAATGGACGGCGAAACGATCGTTGGCGGCTTAGACGGTGTCGCTAACTTCCAGTCGGGTAAAATCGACAACTTGGAGCGCTGGGCCCAGACGAACATCGACTGGGAAAGCGCTTACTTCTACAGCGATTCTCACAATGATATTCCGTTGCTCGAGAAAGTGGGTAAACCAGTCGTCGTCGACCCAGACGAGCAATTGCGCGACTGGGCGATTCAGCAATCGGTCGAAATTCGCTCGTTACGCTGAGCCTTTGACAACACGGCAGAATACCGCTTTAAGGTAATCGGTTTCAGGAATAGCAGGATGCACAGGGTGATCGAAGCCCTGTCGTCCGTCATAAAAAATTTGCGTAAAGCGATCCACGTGTCGACTCGCCACTCGAACAACTTCACCAAGACGATCACGCGTTAGATGCATCGAGCACGACGCCGAAACGAGTATGCCCTCAGGATTCAG
>JABXIR010000005.1 GCA_013372965.1 Gammaproteobacteria bacterium | reverse complement strand
ATGACGCGTGGCTGCGAAATAACCTCACCTCGACCCTCGGCTTCTAGTGCCGACAATTCGAGCGTCAGGAAGTTATTGTCACCCGTTAACAATCCGACCGCAAATGAACTCGCCGATGACGGTGATGCCGCTAAATCAACCACCAGGCCGCCAGGTGCATCGCCATAGCTAATCGGATCACCGTTAACGATATCGACAATACCGTCAATCGAGCCGGTGCTTATGCCTGTCCCGCCGTTACCGGCGCCGTTCCTATAGTCGTAACCCCAGCGAACCCCAATATCTCGGCTCACGCCTGCATTTGCAAGCACGATACGCGCCTCGATGGACACCTGGCGCACTGGAATATCGAGTTTTTCGAGTAAATCGCGGAATTCGTCGAGCTTTGCCTGTGTGTCGGTCATGATAATCGAGTTGGTACGCTGATCGACAATCGCGCTACCGCGGCCCGAGAGAAGACCTGACGTGGTATCGTCGCTCATCGCTTGGAACAGGGTATTGATCTCTTCAGCATCCGCATAATTTACGCGGAAATGCTCAGTGTAAACCGGCGCCAGATCCTGCATTTTTTGAGTGTTTTCGAGCTCAATACGTTCACGGTCGGCAATTTCCGCTGCTGGCGCTACCATCAGCACGTTACCCACTAAACGCTTATCAAGACCTTTTGTACGAAGCACGATATCCAACGCCTGATCCCAAGGAACGTTCACTAATCGCAAGGTAATTTCACCCTGAACCGTGTCAGAGGCAACGAGGTTTAACTCTGCAACATCGGCAATAATTTGCAGCATTGAGCGGATTTCAATGTTTTGGAAGTTAAATGAAAGCTTCTCACCTTCGAACGTCATCGCATCTCTTTCAGCGACCTGCTGTTCGGTAAGTGGCGCGACACTCAGCACGAGTTGGTCGTCCGCTTGGTACGCAGAAAAATCGAATACATCCTGCGTTTCGATCGTAATCTGTGCGTCATCGCCCACTTGATCGATGATTACGTAGCTTACCGGTGTGCCAAAATCGAGCACATCCATTCGGCTCTGAAGATGATCAGGGACACTGTAATTAGGAATGGTAATCACCATATCCGAACCAACCGTATCGACATCTACCGAGGCGTTGGAATTACCAAGATCAATCAAAATGTTCGCCTCGCCTTCGCTTCCGCGACGGAAGTCGAAGCCACTGAGTGCGTCAGATGAAGCGGCGGCTTGCTGAGGTAGGTAAGCTGCAGACGTCGGCACTGCATTTGATGTGCGCGTACCTTCCGTTGCGATAACCAGCGAGACCGTGTTGCCTCGAGTGAGCATTTCGTAAGTACTTTGCTCAGTGAGGTTAAACACTAAGCGCGTTTTATCCGAATTGCTCAGCAGCATGGCATCGGTAGCCACTGAACCCGACAAACTAAAGCGACGCTGATCAACCGCGTTAACCGTATCTGGGAGGTCTACGACAAGTCGAGCTGGGGACTCCATCAAATAGCCCGATGCGGCAGGCGCTTCACCGTCAAACGTTAAGACAGCCTGAAGCTCTTCTGCAGAGAGCGCAGTGAAGCTGACCTCAGTTAAGTCTGCAGCAAATGACTGCAAGCTAAGTAGTGCACCAGTAACAAATGCTAGCGCTTTTTGGTTTCGGGAAAACATATTTTTCTCTCTGTTCATAATCTTCTACCCCGCCTTACTGAGCGACCAGTGAAATAGTCCGAGGACGCTCGACCCAGGCTCGCGGCCCATTGGGTACAATTTCAAGCAACTCGATCGATATCGGTGAAATGGATGTAATCTTTCCGTAGTTCTTACCTATGTACTCACCGACTGTTACTCGATGCACCGACCCCTCGTCTGATTCGAGCAACGCCCAACGACGACCGTC
Source organism: Gammaproteobacteria bacterium (assembly GCA_013372965.1). Taxonomy (GTDB): domain Bacteria; phylum Pseudomonadota; class Gammaproteobacteria; order Pseudomonadales; family DSM-25080; genus Umboniibacter. The sequence goes on along the minus strand of JABXIR010000005.1, from coordinate 16,003 downwards.
TTTATCGATGTGGCCAATCATTCTTAGCGAAGTAATCGCTACGTATTCGAGTGGTTGACGGACATGGTTATCAGGCGGCTGCACACTGGACACGGCATTCGAGTTACCCGCCAGTAGCTGTGCCGCGGTAATTGGAGGCTCGAATGGGCTTCGCTTACCAGACGCAGCGTAAACGAAGGTCTCATAGGGCTTAAATTCGGGTAGTGGCTCTACGCGTCCGGGCGGTCTAGCTTTCACCTGTGTAATATAGACATCGAGGTCGGCCTGCTCTTCGACGCAACCCGCCAATAAGGCAAACAACGACAAGGTAACGATACGCTTAATCATTCTTCTGCCCCCTTGTAGCGGTAGGTCGAGGCATTGATCGACATTTTCAGAGCTGACGGATCGTCGCCCGTAATCTCAAAGTTGTGTAATGTCACGATCCGCGACAATCCAGCGACACCCGAAACAAACGTACCCATATCATGGAACCCACCGCGAACCTCTATCTCAATTGGAAGCTCGACGTAGTATTCACGCACGATATCAGGACGCAACTGGATTTTATCAAAGCTAAGGCCACTGTTAAGACCCGAGTCACTCACGTCATCTAACAATCCTGGCACCTCGGTTTCGGATGGTAGCTGAGACAATAATGCGCTGAACGACTGCTCTACTTCGACCAACTGAGCTCGATACACCTCAAGACTCGCGGCCTGAACCGCGAAACTTTCGAAACGCTGGCGCTTCTGAACTTCTTCTAGTTGTGCTCGTTCGAGCTGCTCAATTTGCGGCAAAACGACGAACCAGTAGCCAATCCCTGCCGTCAGTATTGCAATCAGCAGCCATAACACAGCACGACCAGCAATTGGCCACGACCCAACGTTTTCAAAATCGAGATCCGCGAGATCTAACTCATTAAGTTTTGCAAGAGAATCACTTAAAGACACAATCAATCCTCCTCTTCATCAGTTTCATTTGGGTTATCGATACCCACGATCAAGGTGAATTGAGAAGCAAATTCTCCGTACTGCGGCGCAGCGGTAATCTCGGTTGGACGAGGATCAAAAAACCATTCCGAAGCATCCAGTCGACGAATGAGTGCAGAGATACGTGCGCTAGATTCAGCAATACCGACGATCTGCATGCGTTCGCCCTCGCGCTTCACCGACTTGTAAAAAACACCCTGCGGGAGCGTTCGAGCCAACTGGTCGAATAAATAAACGATTTTTGGCCGATCGCCCTGAAGACTCTGGATGACCTGCATTCGATCGATCATCTGCTGTTTCTGCTCGCGCAACGACGCGATTTCAGCGACTTGCGTCTGGAGCATTCTAATCTCTTGGTCTAGTCGGGCATTTCGGTCACGCTGATTGCTAAGCTGCCCCTCAAAGAAGGTGTAAACACCTAGCAATGCTAAGACGCACGCGAGGACAACAGCAATACAAGCGGTAAGAAATTCGCGCTTCTTTAACTCGCGACGCTTTTCGCGCCACGGCAGGAGGTTAATGTTTGCCATCGATAAAACTCCACATCGCTAAGCCAGTGGCGATTGTCATCGCTTGGGCGTCTGATTTTAAAGCACGCTTGTTAATCTTCTTGGCGAACTCAACTCGGCTAAATGGATCTGAAACAAACGAAGAAAAACCAGTGCGTTTTTCGAACGCCTCGGAAAGTCCGGGCGTAGCAGCACCACCACCGGAGAATACAACGTAATCGACCTCCGAGAGCCCAACCGAGGACATATAGTTTCTTAAGTTACTCTGAAGCTGCTCGACAGCGTCATCAACCCAAGGGGTCAACACCTCGGAAGTGTAGTCATCTGGAAGGCCACCCAAACGCTTGGCTTGGCCCGCTTCTTCGACTGACAAGCCGTAGCGGTGCATGATTTGGTCCGTGAGCAAATGCCCGCCAAAATTCACTTCTCGCGGCACACCCACAGACCCATTTGAGATGATCGTAATGCCGGTTGACCGGGCACCGATGTCGATTAAGGCAATGTTTGCATCATCCGCAGCTTCGAGCTGTGGGGCGACGAACACAAAGGCTCTGGCAAGCGCGTAGACTTCTACGTCGACGACCTGTGGCGACAATCCCGCCGCTCGGACTACATCCGATAGCGCCTCAACGCTCTCTGATCGGCATGCCACCAACAACACATCCACTTGTCCTTCACGGGTTGAAGGGCCTAGCACTTCAAAATCAAGAGAAACCTCTTCGATTGGGAACGTGATATATTGCTCTGCGTCAACCATGATACGAGACTCAAGGTCGGTTTCGCTGAGACCCTCGGGCATCTGTAGACGCTTAATGATCACTGACGAGCCGGACACAGCCACTGCGGCACCTTTAACACGCGTGCCCGTGCGATCCACTAGTTGCTTAATGCACTTCGAAACTGCATCGGGATCTTTGATTGTTCTTTCAACCACCGCACCCTCGGGCAGACCCATCACGCCGTATGCTTCGACGCGGTAGCTATTCCCGCTTTTACTAAGCTCAAGCAACTTGACCGCAGTAGAGCTGACATCAAGCCCGAGTACTTTGCGCTGGGGTTTTGGCAGTAGCCCCTTCAAACTCATTGTTATGTATTCCTATAGTAAGGAGAACTTTAATTAATGTTATCTTACACAATCTGCGCCGAGCAAATGTGACTTGCTCAACAGCCTGTCAATTCCGTTACAATATATACTTAATCCTAGCCCCCTTGGGACAAGCACGGTAGACTTAAACCCAATTTACCAGCGTATTTGCGACATGGGTTACAAAAAACACGTCAAAATCGGCGACATTTAAATGAAACTAAAATCGTTATTATCATTTTTTACTTGGAGCATCGCAGCCATTATCGGTGGCGGGCTCATGGCAGGCGCCGGAATATACCTCTATCTAACCCCTAAATTGCCTGCGCTTCAAGAGCTTAGCGATATTCGCATGCAAACGCCACTGACCGTTTACGCCAACGACGGCGCCCTGATTGGATCGTTCGGCGAGCAAAAGCGAATACCCGTTGAAGCAAGCGACATCCCTAGGAACTTTGTTAACGCCTTCTTAGCGGCAGAGGACGATCGTTTTTTTGAGCACAGCGGCGTGGATTTCAAAGGTCTTGCTCGCGCCGTCGTTGGTTTAGCGACCACGGGTGAAATCCAAGGTGGGGGCTCGACCATCACGATGCAGGTCGCGCGAAATATTTACTTACACCGTGGCCAGACGTTCACACGCAAATTTAGCGAAATCTTACTGAGTTTTCAGATTGAACAACAGCTATCAAAAGATGAGATCTTTCAGCTTTACGTAAACAAAATATTTCTTGGAAAAAGAGCCTACGGAATTCAAGCGGCCGCCGAAGTTTACTACGGTACGACCATTGATCAGCTGACACTCGCTCAAATGGCTATGATTGCTGGGCTCCCGAAAGGGCCGTCAATTTATAATCCAATTGTTAATCCAACACGCGCGCTTGAGCGCCGCAATTGGATTTTACGCCGGATGCACAGCCTAAATATGATTAGCCGAGAAGAACTAGACCACGCGCTTACAGAACCAATGAGTGCGTCCACTCACGACACTCAACTCGATGTCCACGCGCCCTACGTCGCCGAAATGGCCCGCCTCTTCGCTGTGGAACAGTTTGGGGAAGACTACAGTACGCTCGGTTATCGCATTTACACCACGGTTAATAGCGACTGGCAAACGGTTGCGAACAACGCACTCGAAAACGGCCTCAACGCCTTTGATTCACGCAAGGGTTATCGAGGGCCAGAGGTTGATGCTTCACAGATGCTCGGCGGGCAGATTACTCCCGAGCAAGTCGAGCAAGTCATCGCCGCCCAAATAAACCGCGTTGAGAATACTCCCACCATCGGCGGTCATGTCCCAGCCGTTGTCATTGGCATCGACGCCAACGTACTGACACTGAAGCTCGACCGCAACACGGAGCTGACCATCGATTTCTCGGAACGCCTCGATGAGTTGCGTCCTTACATCGACGAAAACCAAATCGGTCGCACGCCCAGTGCACTGAATGAAGTATTTGTGATCGGCGATATGATTCGCCTCACGCCAGACCTTAACTCGATCTCACAAGTCCCCGAAATCCAGGGCGCGCTGATCGCGGTCGATCCAAACACCGGCGCGATTCGATCACTGGTTGGCGGCTACACCGGTGACTACAACCGAGCTGAACGGGCGGTACGACAGCCGGGTTCGAGCTTCAAGCCGTTCATTTATGCCGCAGCACTCGACTCGGGAATGACACCCGCGACGCTCATCAACGACTCGCCGGTCGTAGTACCCGACGGCGAATCAATTTGGCGACCAACGAATGACGGCGGGCGCTTTAACGGGCCAACGAGACTCAGACAAGCGCTCTATCAATCTCGAAACATGGTGTCGGTACGCATAGTGCAGGAGCTCGGCCTCAATCACATCCGCAACTACCTCGCTGCGGTTGGGTTTAATCGCTCGGAGCTTTCGCGCACAGGACTCTCAATTGCGCTCGGAGCTCAGGGGCAAACGCCCCTTAAAATGGCCGAGCTCTATGCCATGCTTGCGAACGGTGGCTATCGTGTTGAGCCGTACCTCATCGAGCGCATCGAAGATTCTTATGGAAATATCATCTACCAGCATGAAGGTGCGGTCGTGTGCGACACTGCCTGCTTAGCTCAGCGCGAATCGTCCGTAGAAGAGGAAGCTCTATCGCTTGATGACTTGATCGAACCGACACGCTTTAACGATGCGCCGCGCGTCATGGATGAGTCTGTAAACTTCTTACTTGATAGCATTCTGCAAGACGTGATTAAACTTGGCACCGGTCGCCGTGCTCGGGCTCTCGAACGCCCAGATATTGCCGGTAAAACAGGTACCACTAACGGACCGACTGACGCGTGGTTTTCTGGATATCAACGAAACCTGGCAACCGTAGTTTGGGTCGGTTACGACGACGCTGAACGCAGATTAGGTGACCGTGAATACGGCGGCTCGGCGGCGCTTCCGATTTGGATCGACTTTATGCGAGAGGCGCTTGCCGAAGAGCCCGTTTATCAGCGTGATGTACCCGATGGCATCGTGGCGGTGAGAATCAATCCCGAAACTGGATTACGCACGCAGAATCGAGATAACTCGATTGTAGAGTACTTCCGCCAGGACAACCTTCCAGACGTGGAAACGGTGGTAACTGAGGATATTTTCGGCGAGACCGAGGAGCCTCGACGCCGAAATCTCGACGACATCTTTTAATACACCATAACAACAACGGAGGCTTTCGCCTCCGTTGTGGATTGATGCGTAATACGTGTGCTTAGCTACAGCTGAACTGCGCATTCATGCGCATCACCTGAACGGACCTTCCTGTCGGACAAACAGACGCTCCGCACATACCACCCGTGTTAAGTGCATAAAGAGGGCTATCCTCGTACTCGAAATCGGTTGCCATTGCACTTCGGTTGTCTGCGCAGAATAATTGAGCCATCTCTGCTAATCTCGCCTCGGCGCGTTCACGTGGTTCGGCCAGTCCCACTGGAACCGTCATTTCAAAGCGATTTTCGTCAATTTCGACCGCTGTTTCACGAACAGACTCCGTTGACGCACACGCCGATAAGAACGCGGCGGTTAAAATAACTCCTATGTTAACTACCTTCATACTCTGGGCCTCCAATGCCGTTATATGTTTCGATCGCCACCCTGAGCAAGCAGAGCAATCGTATAAACCAGAGTAGCATATTTAGTAGACAAGGCAACAATGTTGCGAAAATGACAATGGCGATCGACCAACCTAAAACAAAAAAGCCCCCAAACAATCGCTTGAGGGCCTTAGAAGAACTCAGGCGTTTAATTAATCTTTGGATCAAGCTCGCCTGAATCGTAGCGAGCAACCATCGCATCGAGTGAAATCGGTTTGATCTTCGAACCCTGACCAGCTGCGCCGAAGGCTTCATAGCGATCAATACAGATTTGCGCCATCGCGTCGGTGCTCTTTTGTAAGAACTTACGCGGGTCAAACTCACTCGGGTTCTGGGCCAAGAAGCGACGCGTTGCACCAGTTGAGGCGAGGCGTAAGTCCGTATCGATATTGACTTTGCGCACGCCGTTTTTAATGCCTTCGCAAATTTCTTCAACCGGCACGCCGTAGGTCTCGGGAATGCTGCCACCAAACTCGTTAATGATGGCCAACCATTCTTGAGGCACCGAAGATGAGCCGTGCATGACAAGGTGAGTGTTCGGGATTCGTTGATGAATCGCTTTGATTCGCTCAATCGCGAGGATATCTCCAGTTGGTGGACGAGTAAACTTGTACGCACCGTGAGAAGTGCCAATGGCAATGGCAAGAGCGTCTACACCAGTCTTCGCAACAAAATCAGCAGCCTCTTCAGGATCGGTTAACATCTGCTCGTGAGAAAGCGTACCCTCTGCGCCCACGCCATCTTCTTCGCCGGCCTGGCCAGTTTCGAGCGATCCCAAACATCCTAGCTCACCCTCGACCGATACTCCGCAGGCATGAGCCATTTCAACAGTGCGGCGCGTCACTTCGACATTGTATTCATAGTCTGAAGGCGTCTTGCCGTCTTCGCGAAGAGAACCGTCCATCATAACCGATGAAAAACCAAGCTGGATCGAGCGCTGACATACCGCTGGGCTTGTGCCGTGATCTTGATGCATAACCACTGGAACATTGGGAAATTCTTCGATGGCCGCCAAGATTAGGTGGCGTAAAAATGGAGCACCCGCGTACTTCCGAGCGCCTGCAGATGCTTGCAGGATCACAGGGCTATCCGTTTTTGCGGCCGCCTCCATGATTGCACGCGTTTGCTCTAAGTTATTTACGTTGAACGCCGGAACTCCGTAACCGAACTCCGCCGCATGATCCAGCATCTGCCTCATCGAGATAAGTGCCATAATTTAACCCTCGTAGATTTTGTTTTAGTCGTTCTTTAGTTATGCGATTTTTATCGCCTATTTTCCGCGCGCTTCGAGCATCGCTACCGCTGGTAGTACGTTGCCCTCTACATACTCCAGAAATGCGCCTCCACCCGTCGAGATGTAAGACACATCCGCTGCGATGTCGTACTTGTCGATCGCTGCAAGCGTGTCACCGCCACCAGCCACCGAGAAACCTTCAGACTCAGCGATGGCTAAGGAAATCGTTTTTGTGCCCGCACCAAACTGATCGAATTCAAACACACCAACCGGTCCGTTCCACAGTATTGTCTTCATGCCGACAATAAGCTTTGCGAGTGCTGCAGAAGAATCAGGACCAATGTCGAAGATCATGTCATCATCTTCAACATCATCAACCGACTTAACAATCGCTGGCTCAGTTTCGCCGAAGGCTTTGCCGACCACCACATCGGTCGGCAACGGAATCGAAGTCTTTGCCATAAGCGCCTTAGCGGCGGGAACTAGGTCAGGCTCGTATAAGCTCTTACCCACATTGAATCCTGCTGCCGCTAAAAATGTATTTGCAATACCGCCCCCCACGACGAGCTGATCAACCACATCGACCAACGACTCGAGAACCATCAACTTAGTGGACACTTTCGAGCCACCAACGATCGCCATCATAGGCTTTTTTGGCGCTTCGAGCGCCTTGCTGAGTGCATCCAATTCAGCGGCAAGCAGAGGACCAGCACAGGCGATCGGTGCGAATTTCCCGACACCGTGGGTCGAGGCTTGTGCACGGTGCGCTGTGCCAAATGCATCCATCACATAAACATCACATAGCGCTGCCAGCTGCTTGCTGAGAGCTTCGTCGTCGGACTTTTCACCCTGATTGAATCGAACGTTCTCAAGTAGCACGAGCTCCCCAGGAGCAACGTCACATCCGCTGAGGTAATCCGTCACGAGACGAACCTCGACACCAAGGACCTCCGAAAGGTAATTGGCAACAGGAGCTAAAGAGTAGGCGCTATTCTCGTCAGGAGAGCCCCCCTCGGTTGGGCGACCTAAATGAGACATCACCATGACCGCAGCCCCTTGTTCCAGTGCTAACTTGAGCGTCGGAAGTGCGGCCCTCAAACGAGCGTCACTCGTGATGATTCCATCTTTGATCGGCACGTTTAGGTCTTCGCGGATAAGCACTCGCTTGTTCGTCAGGCTTTGCTCGGTCATTAAGGTAATAGCCATAAGTTCAGATGTCTCCGTTTGAGCTATTGGATAGATAAGAAACGCAGTCGATTAAGCGGTTTGCATAGCCCCACTCGTTATCGAACCACAGATAAATTTTAATAAAGGTCGGGCTGATTAATGTCGAAAGAGATCGATCAATGACCGCGCTTGAACTGTCGTGGATAAAATCACATGACGCTAACGGCTCTGAGGATAAGTTAATCACCGCATAGCGAGAAGCAATGTCTTTGAGCATTAAATCGAACTCCTCGGTTGTAACATCCTGGTCTAACTCAAGAGTAAGGTCGATCGCCGATACATTCGTAGTTGGCATGCGGATTGAATGGCTAACCAGCTTGCCGTCTAGATCGGGAATCAATCTTGCAATGCCTTTGTCGAGAGCCGTCTCAACTGGAATCATCGATTGCATCGCACTTCGCGTCAGGCGCAGATCATCATCGTGATAGGCATCGATGACAGGCTGGTCATTCATTGCCGAGTGCAGTGTCAAGGTTGCGCCACTCATAATCGAATAGCGTTTCTTGACCTCAGAGATGATCGGCACAACCGCATTTGAAGTGCACGATCCGCACGAGTACACGCCGCGCTTAACGGTGTTTAATACGTGATGATTGAGCCCAAAGATAATCGTGTCATCGACGGAGGCTTGAGAGGGGTTCGAGATCAAAACGACGGTGTCTTGATCTCTTGCGACCAAGCGATGAAGCTGGTCAGCCGTGTAGCGGCCGGAACACTCAATTAAAATGTCCACTCCGTCGAGCGATAACGAGCTGAGATCAGAGGCATGATGTACTTCGATTGCCTGATCATCGATCATTAGCGTTTCGTCGTCGTAACTGACAGCACCCGGAAAACGCCCGTGAGTCGAGTCGAACTTCAGCAGGTGAGCAATCGCTTTAGTGGGCGCAGGCTCGTTGAGCCACACCACTTGGTAGCGACTTAATTCGCCGCGCTCGTAAAGCGCTCTGAGGACGCTTCGACCGATGCGCCCCAGACCGTTAATTGCTATTCGGATTGCCACCGACTCTGAGCTCACTCTAGTTAGCTAGCCACGAGCTCTTGAGCTGTCGCAACAACGTTTTCTACGGTAAAGCCGAACATCTCAAAGAGCTGCTCCGCGGGTGCGGACTCACCAAAGCTTTCCATCGCCACGATGCGTCCATCTAAGCCAACGTACTTAAACCAGAAATCTTTGTGAGCAGCTTCAATGGCGACTCGAGCCAGCACGTCGGAAGGCAATACGCCCTCTCGATATTCAGCATCTTGCTTGTCAAAACGCTCGCAACATGGCATCGATACAACGCGTACCTGATGACCCGCCTTAGATAGCTCGGCACGTGCTGCCATCGCTAGGGCAACTTCTGAACCCGTGGCAATCAGGATGAGGTCAGGCTTGCCATCACAGTCGGCGAGCACGTAGCCTCCGCGCGCAACATTGGCAACTTGCGCCTCATCGCGGACCTGAGGCTCAAGACCTTGACGAGTAAAGATGAGTGTTGATGGTCCATCTGCTCGCTTGACCGACTCAGTCCAAGCGACTGCGCTTTCCGCAACATCGCATGGACGCCAAGTTTCTAGATTTGGCGTGGCACGAAGCGCAGACAACTGCTCAACCGGCTGGTGTGTCGGGCCATCTTCACCAAGACCAATCGAGTCGTGAGTGTATACGAACACGACGCGCTGCTTCATGAGCGCCGCCATGCGAACCGCATTGCGAGCGTACTCCATGAACATTAGGAAAGTGCCGCCGTATGGAATAAAGCCGCCGTGCAGCGCAATACCATTCATAATGGCTGACATACCAAACTCACGAACGCCGTAGTAGAGGTAGTTGCCACTCGCATCATCCCCAGTTACCGGCTTGCTCTGATCCCACATGGTCAAGTTTGATCCCGCTAAGTCAGCCGAACCACCCACCATTTCTGGCAAAACAGGACCTAAACTATTTAGGCAAATTTGACTTGCTTTACGCGTTGCCACCTTCTGCATTTCAGTCTGAGACGTTGCAATAAAGCCCGCTGCAAACTCTTCAAAGTTCTCTGGCAAGTCGCCTGCCATACGGCGACGGAACTCTGCAGCTAATTCAGGGTAGGCTTCTTCGTAATCGGCGAAGCGGTCATTCCACTCGTCTTCTTCTGACTCACCTTTCGCCTTCGCGTCCCACGCTTCGTAAACCTCCGTTGGTATTTCGAACGGGCCGAACTCCCAACCTAATTCTTTGCGGGCTGCAGCGATTTCGTCTGCACCAAGCGGCGCGCCGTGAACACCTGATGTACCTTGTTTATTCGGGGAACCGAAACCGATCACGGTTTTCGCACAGATCAGTGTTGGCTTATCAGTCACTTCGCGCGCAGCTTCGATGGCGGCTTCTACCGCAGCAGCGTCATGGCCATCGACGTTGCGGATAACATGCCAGCCGTAACTTTCGAACCGCGCAGGGGTGTCATCGCCAAACCAACCACCGACTTCACCGTCGATTGAAATGTTGTTGTCGTCGTAAATGGCAATGAGTTTGCCTAGCTTCCACGTACCTGCAAGCGAACAGGCTTCGTGGGAGATACCCTCCATCAAACAGCCATCGCCCAAAAAGACGTAAGTGTAGTGATCGACAATATCGTAGCTCTCACGGTTAAACTGCGCAGCCATCATTTTTTCGGCAAGTGCCATACCGACTGCGTTAGTAATACCCTGACCGAGCGGTCCAGTGGTCGTTTCAATACCTGGCGCATAGCCATACTCAGGATGGCCCGGTGTCTTCGAATGAAGCTGGCGGAAATTTTTGAGCTCTTGAATGTCGAGGTCGTAACCGCTCAAATGCAACAAAGAATAAATAAGCATCGAGCCGTGGCCATTCGATAGCACAAATCGGTCACGATCGGCCCAGTCTGGGTTATTCGGGTTGTGCTTTAAAAATCGATTCCAGAGAACCTCAGCGATGTCAGCCATACCCATTGGTGCACCTGGGTGTCCGCTATTCGCAGCTTGCACTGCATCCATTGATAACGCACGAACCGCGTTGGCGAGATGACGGGAATTAGCCATGAGAAACTCCTTGAATGAAATTGATAGCGCTACTTACGCCGTATTTTCTATGATGTCGACGCGTAGAGCAATGCACCGAGCACTTGTTTTGGGCTATGTAATTTTTAATCACATAACGCGCACTTATATCAATATATTTTGATATATTGAAAATTTTTGATAAACTACGCGCATGTCACTTATCGCTAGCACCAAACCAACGCTCCAGCAGACCGCCGAACTTCTCAAAGCATCGGCCGATCCTCTGCGTTTACTCATCCTGAAAGTACTGACTCAAAACTCGTACAACGTGGCGGAGCTATGCGAGATTTTCCAAATTCGTCAGCCAGCGTTAAGTCACCACTTAAAGCTCCTGGCTAGCTCGTCTCTTATCACCAGCAGAAAGGAAGGTACCAGCGCATTCTACCGAATCGACCAGAGTCCAAGCGCCCAAGCCCAACTGCGAAAAGCGTTGCTTCAGAGTTTAGACGAAATCGATATCGATGAAGAGACAACTCAGCACCTCGAGAGTGTACATAAGCAAAGAGCCAGTGCATCAGCACAATTTTTCGCCGAAAACGTCGACAGCTTTCGAGAGCAACAAGATCTCATTGCCGATTTTCCTGCTTACGGGGAACTGGTGGCACAAATCATCGAAAGGGTGTGCGCGACACGTGGCATCGCACTCGAGGTGGGACCCGGCAAAGGGGAGTTACTTCCGTTTCTAGCGAGCCGTTTCGAGCAAGTACAAGCCGTTGATATTTCTTCTGAAATGCTTCGCGAAGCTGAGTCGACCATCGTAAAACAAGGCATTTCGAATGTTGAATTGATCCACGGATCAACTTCGAGCGAATTCATCGCACCTGCAGATTTAATCGTGATTAACATGGTTCTTCATCACACTCCTGCGCCGCGAGAAATATTTAAAGATTTAGCACAACAACTGAAACCCAACGCTAAACTGGTGGTGTGCGACTTAGTCCGTCACGAGCAAAACTGGGTTAAAAGCGCCTGTGGCGACCTCTGGCAGGGCTTTGACCCCGAAGAGTTAATTAGCTGGGCGCAGGAAGCCGGTCTCACGCAAATAGAGCAACACTTGTTCGCTCAGCGAAACGGCTTTCAATTTCAAATTCAAATATTTAACGAACTAGGACACTGACATGAGCGAGTACAGCCTATTTACTTCGGAAAGCGTCTCTGAAGGCCACCCAGACAAACTTGCAGACCAGATCTCGGACGCCATCCTTGATGCGATGCTTGCCCGTGATCCACATTCACGTGTTGCGGTCGAAACCATGGTAAAAACCGGCATGGCAATCGTGGCAGGCGAAGTTAAAACGACCTGTTACGTCGATTTAGAACAGATCGTGCGTAAGGTGATCACAGATATCGGCTACAACAGCTCCGACGTTGGATTCGACGGCCACACCTGTGCCGTACTCAATGCGGTGGGGGAGCAGTCACCCGACATCGCACAGGGCGTCGATCGTTCAACGCCAGAGAATCAAGGCGCTGGTGACCAAGGACTCATGTTCGGGTATGCCACCAACGAAACACCAAGTCTTATGCCGGCGGCTGTTTACTACTCTCACGAGCTCGTTAAGCGACAGTCACATCTACGCAAAACTAGTCAGCTTCCCTGGCTTCGCCCCGACGCAAAATCACAGGTGACACTCCGTTACGACGATGATGGCAAGCCCGTCGCAATCGATGCCGTCGTTCTGTCGACTCAGCACGACGAGGACATCTCGCTTCCCTCGCTTCGCCAAGCGGTACTCGAAGAGATCATCAAGCCAGTGCTCCCTGCAGAGCTATTGCACGACGGCACCAAATACCACATTAACCCGACCGGTAAGTTTGTGATCGGCGGCCCAGTGGGTGACTGCGGTCTCACTGGACGAAAGATTATTGTCGACACCTACGGTGGCGCAGCACGTCATGGCGGAGGAGCGTTCTCGGGGAAAGATCCATCTAAAGTAGACCGCAGCGCAGCCTATATCGGTCGATACGTTGCAAAGAATATCGTCGCCGCGGGTCTGGCGGATCGTGCGGAAGTTCAAGTGTCGTACGCTATTGGTGTTGCCGAGCCCACCTCGGTTTCTGTTAACAGTTTCGGCACGGGCAAAGTGTCCGATGAGCAGCTTGCCGAAATCGTTCGTGACACCTTTGACCTAAGACCTTACGCAATCACTACCCAACTCGACCTGCTTAATCCTATGTACCAGTTGACTGCAGCATACGGACACTTCGGTCGTGAGCCGTTCGAAACCACCTATAGCTGGGAAGAACGCGAGAACGGACACGTGGTTCATAAAGAAAAAACGTTTACCGCATTCACATGGGAACGCACCGACAAAGTTGACGCGCTTCGTGCCGCAGCTGGACTTTAAACCCATACATTGACGAATTAAGAGACTTTAACATGACTGATTACAAAGTAGCTGACATCAACTTGGCCGATTGGGGCCGCACCGAAATTCATATCGCTGAGCGCGAGATGCCAGCGCTCATGGCGCTACGTGAAGAGTACGCTAGCCAGCAACCACTCGCGGGCGCCAAAATCCTTGGCTGTATCCACATGACCATTCAAACCGCCGTACTTATCGAAACATTGGTGGCTCTCGGTGCTGAAGTACGTTGGTCAAGCTGCAACATTTTCTCGACACAAGACCACGCCGCGGCCGCCATCGCCGCAGCCGGTGTACCCGTGTTCGCATGGAAAGGCGAGACCGAGGAGGAGTATGAATGGTGTCTACATCAAACGATTCTGAAAGACGGCCAACCTTGGGATGCGAACATGGTCCTTGATGATGGCGGCGACCTCACACTGTTGCTTCACAACGAATACAACCAAGTGCTCGACAACATCCACGGCATCACCGAAGAAACGACAACGGGTGTGCACCGCCTCATTGAGATGCTTGCTAAGGGAACACTGAAGGTTCCAGCAGTCAACGTAAACGATGCAGTGACCAAGAGTAAAAACGACAACAAGTACGGCTGTCGTCACTCGCTCAATGACGCCATCAAACGTGCCACCGATCACCTTCTCGCCGGTAAGAAAGCGCTCGTGATTGGTTACGGCGATGTTGGCAAGGGCTCAGCTCAGTCACTCCGTCAGGAAGGTATGATTGTTCGCGTCACCGAGATCGATCCTATTTGCGCAATGCAGGCGTGCATGGACGGCTTTGAAGTGGTAAGCGCCTACAACAATGGCGAAAATACGGGTCGTGTTGAAGACATCAACACCGACATTCTCGGCACCACCGATCTGATCGTCACCACGACTGGTAACGTCAACGTATGTGACGAAGCGATGTTACGCACCTTAAAAGCAGGCGCAGTGGTTTGCAACATCGGTCACTTCGATAACGAAATCGATACCGCGTTCATGCGAAACGCGTGGGAGTGGCAGGAAGTTAAGCCGCAAGTTCACCTTGTCCATCGTGACAAGGCAAACGACGACTACCTTATCTTGCTCTCTGAAGGGCGTCTCGTTAACTTAGGAAACGCAACAGGTCACCCGTCGCGCATTATGGATGGCTCATTCGCTAACCAAGTACTTGCGCAAATGTACCTGTTCGAGCGTAAGTTCGCAGACAAGCCAGCTGAAGAAAAGGCAAACTTGATTACGGTTGAACTACTTCCGAAGAAGCTCGACGAAGAAGTCGCCGCCAACATGGTTAAGGGCTTCGGTGGTGTGATCACACGCTTAACTGATACCCAAGCTGACTATATTGGTGTACCTGTTGAAGGCCCATTTAAGCCTGAATCCTACAAGTACTGATATACATGCGGCTTGTACGTCTTTACCAAGCGGATATCGGGGGTGACACCGTCGCCCTCGATGAACGTAACCATCACCATCTTGTAAAGGTTCTTCGAGCCAAAACGGGGCAAACGGTCGAGTTGTTTGACGGCAACGGCCGATGGGCTAAAGGCGAACTATCAGAACTTAGCACCAAAAAGTGCTCAATCATTCGGACTCATAGCCGAGGCACAGCCAATAATGAGTCGCCGATTGAACTTGAGCTTATCCTTGCCGTTTCTAAATCCCATCACTTTGAATTCGCATTGCAGAAGGCCGTTGAACTCGGCGTGACGCAAATTCGTCCGGTGTTATCGGAGCGTAGCGAAATGAAGCTCAAAGCCGATCGCATCGAAAAGAAATATCAGAGCTGGCTGGGCACAATCGTGAGTGCGTGTGAGCAAAGCTATCGTTGTGTTGTGCCGAAGCTGCACGAGTTGCAAACCCTACAGGCCGCCTTAAACGAATGTACCGCGGATCTTCGCTTTGTCTTAGATCATCGAAGCGCGCAGCCGATTAGCCCGTCACTGTCAGGGAAGCATTTTGCAATCTGTGTTGGACCGGAAGGTGGGCTAAGTGAGCACGACATGGCAATTGCCAAAAGCGCGAAGTTTGAGGCCACTTCAATAGGACCTCGAGTGCTTAGAACCGAGACCGCTCCGTTAACTGCGCTTGCGGTCATCGGTTACCTGTATGGTGACTTAGGCCTCTCGTGACGTTAGCAATCCAACGTACTTAACCCAGTGTTGCTCAAGTTCAACTGGATCGGGTAGCCAGTAGGTGTTTTCGGCATGTCGGAGCGCAACTTTCATGCCGGGTAAAGCAAGATTATCGATTGCCTCAACATCACTCGGAATGATTCGCAAAAGGCTCGGAACGCGAGCAGCGCGTACCGCGAAGAACTTAAAATGGTCACTGCCACCAGCACTATTGAAGACAATGAGTGGCTCGTCTTCGGTACACTGTGTTGGCTTCTCCAGCGCGATCTGACAGACGTCAATCACAGGGACAGCGCGCTCACGCCAAATGATTTCCCCAATCAACCATGTCGGAGCATCACGGAGCGGT
>JABXIR010000124.1 GCA_013372965.1 Gammaproteobacteria bacterium | reverse complement strand
TTCGACACGACGTACTTCGAGTGGCGTATTTGGAAGTCGAGAAAAGAACTCGGGTGCACGTTCGAGCAGGTCATTGATATAGTTGGTTGAATCATCCAAGTAGGCCTGACGCCCTTCGTCGGTGTTCGGGTAGAAGAAGCGCTCATCGGTTTGAATGTAATCAAAGAACTCGACCAGGGTGCCTTCAAAGCCGACGGATTCTTTGAGTTGTTCCATCTCTATCGTGAGTCGTGCGACTTCATCTAAACCAATCTGGTGGATTTCTTCCGCACTCAGGTCAGTGGTGGTAAAACTCTTCAGTAACATCGCGTAATACTCGGCAGCGCGTGGCGTATTTCCAATGCCTGAAGACACTGCGGTCGGTGTTGCAAATTCGAGTTCAGCCTGCGCGAACGCGATAATGTCTGAATAGACGGGAAGCAACTCATTTAACAATACCTGTGTCAATGCACTGCGGATCGCGTCTGCCTCGTCGGAGCTTAATTCGCTCTGGCTGATGAGCTCATTGAGCGCCTTTTGGGCGTGGTCAAACAGTGGTGAGTCCGTGTTGCTCTGATCGAACGGTTGGCCCGATATAAGTGATTGCGATTCCGAGATGACAAGTTCGTAGGCAAACTGTGGAGGACGGACATTATTAGCCGCATTTGCCTTCGCTTGATCGAGTTTGAAACGGAGTGCTTCAGCCATCCCAGATACCCGAGAAACGTAATCGAGCGCATCTTGCTTAGAGCTAATCTCGTGATAGGTCATCACCTGTTGTGGATAGTTAGTATGAACGCCATCCATTTGGTTGAAAACGAATACGTGATCGCTAAATTCCGCTTCGGCAACCGCACGTTCGTAGAGGTAAATGTAGTAATCGTATCGAAGCTGTTCCTGCGGGCTTAGCTCGCTGTACTCGAAAACTTCCTGCATGGACGCGATCTGTTGCCGGTAAATGTCGAGCGCGGCTTGCTGACCTTCAGCGCTGACATCATCAAATTCGCCGTAGCGTTCTTTTCGACCTAAAGATGCCAGAGTGAGAGGTGATAGCTGTAACCGAGCGTCGTACGCTTCGTTAAGCCAGCTATTGAGCGTAATTGCCTCGGAGTGCGGGGGCTCCGGTGTCGTGTCGCTTCCGTTTTGGCTACACGCGGCAAGCAGTGTCGTCAAAAAGAGTGCCGTGATAATTTGCTTCATGGTCTTCTTCCTTGGTGAATTTGTATTCAAGCTACCACAATTACCGCAATCAGCGGAACAATCGTTTTCGCGGCTACGTTGGCGTAAGACACATTCTTCGACGCAGCGTCGAGCGGGTGCTACTTCGATACCGTACTAGCTCATCGTGCAGTGCATTGGGTGGGGATGTCGAATATCAACAAGGATTATGGGGAGTTTCGTGAAGGAGCAAGCCTGATGCATCGACGGCAATCGCTCGGGTTTATGTTCTGTGTGAAGGTCTAAAAGCTGCGCGCTGAGTTGACCAGCGCGCAATAAAGAGAGACTAAAAGGGTACGTCGTCGTCAAAGCTTTGACCGAAAGGGGCGTCATCGTAGCTAGCCGGTGCCGCGTCTTGATTTTGACCTAAGCGATCGATCTTCCAAGCTTGAAGACTGGTAAAGCAACGCTCTGGTTTGCCTTGAGCTTGCCAAAGACGCCCGCTTAAATTAAAGCTTACTTTGATTTCTTCTCCGACATTGTAGCTGTCGAGTAGTGCACATCGATCTTTGATGAGCTCAAGCGCAATGTAGTTAGGAAAGGATGGATTTTCGTTTTCGCCGGTCATGAGGAGTACGAATTCACGTTTAGTAAAACCATTTTGACCGTACTCGGTGGTATCGCCGATGCTATGAATTTTTCCGGTAATTTCGAAGCGCTGAGACATGGAAATGTTTGCCTTTGGTGAAGTATGTGTGTGTTGTTTTAGTGTAACGTTTCGAGGGTCTACCTTTAAAGTAATTTTTTAGTCGGTTTTCTGTTGATTTCGTTTAAACTTAGCGTCTAGGAATACCAACCCATTCTTCAACGGTCTTTACCCTCTATGATGAACATAGCACTGCAGATATCGCCTCTCGCCCAGCACGCCTACTTCCACCAACTAGTCGACGTCGCTCAAGCTGAATTAGCGCTCATCAGCCATCAGTTTAAACCTGAATTATTTGAGGTCGCTGGGCTGAACTGGCTCTGCATCGAAACGGAGCCTCATCATCTCGAAGCGCTCTCTCGTCTGAGTTGGGTGCAGGGGATCTACGAGCAGGTTGGCGATGCCATGAAACCCCTCGATGTGTCTCCGAATTTTGCTCTTCATGGTGACTTCGTGCAGGGTATTAAGTACAAGGGAAAGACCTCTGAAGTGCTCACTCAATTACTGATCAACGTGGGGCTTGCCTACCAGTCGGATCAGCCGCTATCAACCATTAAACTTCTCGATCCTATGTGTGGAAGGGGAACGACGTTATTTTGGGCTATGCGCTACGGTATTAAAGCGAGTGGTATCGATGCCGATTCACAAGCCATCGACGATGTTCAACGCAATCTAAAGAAGTTGTGTAAGGTTCATCGTCAGAAGCATCAGCTTGATATTGGCTTTAGCGGCAAAAAGAACAAGCGAGGTGATGGTCGCTACCTGACGTTTTCCACTGAAGGGCGGTCGATGCGCCTGCTCACGGGTGACGCTCGTGAGTGTTCTCAACTTCTCAACGGTGAACGCTTCGATATCATCGCTACGGACATGCCCTACGGCGTGCAACACGCCGCGAACGAGAAAAATGTTCTGTTAATACAGCTACTCGAATCGCTCTTGAGCGACTGGCTTCAATGTCTCAAAAAAGACGGCGTGATTGTACTTTCATTTAACGCAAAAAACCCACGTAAAACGGCCGTGATCAAGATCGCGGAGCAACTGGGTTTTCTCGTGGATGACCTCGGAATGGCGCACCGTATGAGTGAGTCTATTGTCCGCGACGTTCTAGTGCTTAAACGATAGTATTATTCGCCATGATGGTCGTGCGCATGCTCGGCTTCGAGTTCGCGCACAGTTTCCTCAAAGTTCTCCTGCTCGTGCTGATTAATCTCGTCAGCGCTCCGATCTAGGTCTTCGTTGGTAATGGCGTTGCCCTCTTCATCGGTGCATGGGGCAAGGCCCTCACCAATGCCGCAGCGATGTAACTGTCCTTCGCGATCACGCCATACGCTTTCTTCGCGAATGTGTGCGTTTTGACAAGCCGTGAGAAAGATTAGAACGAAGACCCACGTCAGTTGAATGGTTTTAAATGGCTTCATGTTTGATCGCTATCCTAGTTAGGTTTCGAGTATTTGCTGCGGGATTTTTTATAATGTTTTCCAGTACACATTGTTAGTGAAAAAAAATCAATTTTGAGCTGAATTGAGTGTTGCATCACAACCCGAAGCGCGTCAAAGTACTAAATATAACTATAGCAATAAAACTTAGAGAATGACTTGAAATGACGTTTATCAATCCGCGCTTTTTTAAACCACTAAAAGCGTTCTATCGGAGCGCCGAGGCTCGCAGTCGTAAACACTTAGTCAGTGAAAATGAGCTTATACATCGACACGAGGAGTTTTCGAGAATATCGGGTCAGTTCATCTTTATTCTTTCGATGGCTGCAAGTATTGGCGCGCTTGGATTGATGGCCGACTCGACTGTAACCATCGTTGGCGCAATGCTGATCGCGCCGTTGATGCGTCCGATCGTTGCCATTGCATTTGGATTAGTCAAAAGCGACCTAGAGCTCAAGTTGCATGGCTTAAGTACCCTAACAATCGGGGTTTTATTGTCGATTGCTATCGGTTTTTTGATTGAGACGATGTTGGGGCTTGAGTCGCTCACGGGTGAAATTCTTGCGAGAACTCAACCCAACTTGATTGATCTTGGTGTAGCGATTGCTGCGGGCGTTGCAGTGGCGGTGGCCGTGACTCGCGAAGATGTGGCCGACGCGTTGCCTGGCGTTGCTATTGCCGTCGCGCTTGTTCCCCCTCTCTGCGTGGCGGGTATCTGCCTCAGCTTAAATGAGTGGTCGCTGGCACTGGGCGCGATGCTGTTATTCGCGATCAACTTAGTCGCAATCATATTTAGCGCGGCGCTGGTGTACTTAATGAGCGGCTATGGCTCTTGGCGATTATCGGTGTCGAGTTTGAGTGTGGTTGCAGTTATTCTAGCTCTCATGGCTTGGCCTTTATCGACTGCGCTATTAACGATTAAACTCGATGATCGTGCGCAAGTGGTCGTGGTCGATTGGCTCAATGATCCCTATTTTAGTGAAGCGAGTGTTTCAAGCAACGATCTCGATGAAGTCAGCGTAACATTGTTCGATGAGCACGTACGTATTGACATAAAGCTTCGCTCTCCAATCGATACGGTCACGGAGGTTCAGCTCGCTCAGCTCAATGCACGATTAAGTGAGCAGCTCGAGCGCGCTGTTCATCTTGTCGTTGAAGTCGAGTTAATTCAGCAATTTAGTATCGGTGACTCGGCTTACGATATTGAAGAACGAGATAGACTCGATCGTAATCCCGGTCGATTGTAAGACCCTCATCGATTCAGCAGTTAGAAAATATAGAGCTAGACTTTGGAGTACCACGTATTCTTCAAAGAGAGATTTCTATGGCAACAATTCATCACTGTATCGTGTTGGCGACAACGTCGCTGATTTTTGTAGGCTGTGCCTCGGATGCACCTGAAGCGGAAGCGTCGATGGCACCTGAAATTCATCACGCGCACTTCGACGAGCATGAACACCATCACGGTGTCGATGGTCACACGACCGACCATGAACACCATCATGAAACAGATGGCCACCTCACTGAGCATGAACATCACCATGGTGATGACGGCCACCGCGATGAGCACGAGCACCACCATGGCAATGATGGTGATATGAGTGATCACCAGCATCATCACGGTGCCGATGATGCTGAGAACTTAGAGGGTGATCACCATCATCACGAGGATGATTAACGATCTATTTAAATAGGTCGTCAAAGGCGTCTGAGAGTTCGTCTAAGGCATCTCGTGCCTGCTCTTCAATGGCATCGCGAATTTCTTTCTGAGCGGCTTTTCGAGCCGCTTCTTTTGCTTGCCGCTTCGCATCGTCTAGTAGGCTTTCAACAATCAGTAAGCCAATTTGATCCGCGGGAACACCGTTTGGATGACCGATGGGCTCGATGCTCAGGGTGGGTAGTTCGAGGGTTTCAACGGGCTGAGAAAATGCGGAAAGATCAACCGATAAGGATGCGTTGCCGATAACAAACTGATCGACTTCAACCAATACCGTTTGAGTAGAACGGTCATCTTTCTGAGTCTGTTGGTTGGTGTTCGACTGTGCAGCCAATCGATCCGCAATCACTTCGACGTTGACTTCCCCACGTTCGTTTACCACGGCGTTGATTACAGGCTGATCAATGAGGACCTCATTGATCGTAATCGGTGACCCCAAGAGCGATAAAGGTTCGATGCGTAGACGAAGCGTTGAAATGCTGAGCATGGTGCCGTCTGGAAAACCACTGGGATTCGCAACTGAGAAGTCGTTTACAGTGACTGTGCCTGCAAATATGTCTGTCGAAATATTTGAAATCCGAACGCGTGTGCCAGCAGTTGCGGATAACTGAGCGCTTAGTTCATGCCTCAAGAAGCCGTCGATATTCTTGCTGACATACAATACGCCAGCGCCGAGAAAGACGGTTAAGACGAACAAGAATATGAACAGTTTTTTCATTTCTAGAAATCCCCTAGGTCAGTCGACCAGTTTGTATTAAACTGCTGTGATGCGAAATTCGAAACGAGACGCCGATATTATCATTGACGGCTCGGGGATTCTAACAATCCGATTTTTTTCTGTTAACACTGCATTCAAAATTGAAGGCTAAATCACATGTCGACACAATTACCTCCTTGCCCCAAGTGTGCCTCTGAATATGTTTACCAAGACCAGGCAATGTTAATCTGCCCTGAGTGCGCGTACGAGTGGGATCCGACCCAAGAAACGACAAGCGAGGAGCTAACGCTTCAGGATGCGGTCGGTAACACGCTTCACGAGGGCGACAAGGTCACGCTTATCAAAGATTTGAAAGTGAAGGGTAGCTCGACGGTTTTAAAGGTTGGCACCAAGGCTCAGATCAAGCGTTTCGTTGACGGAGACCATGACATCGACTGTAAGGTCGACGGCGCCGGCGCGATGATGCTGAAATCAAAGTTCGTGAAAAAATCGAACTAACTACGACGCTAGCGACTCAGAAAGACTCACAAGCGTATTACGTAGCCACCGCGTCGCTGGGTCGTTATCAAGGCGCTCGTGCCAGTACATATGAATGTCTGAAACTGGCGTCGGGTAGGGCGTTTCAAACACTTTGACGTTGAGCAGCGACTCGTAACGACGCGCCACAATCGCAGGAAGCGTCGCGATTAAATCGGACTGTGCGACGATGGCACAGGCCGTGGCGTGTTGCTGGCATCGTAACTTAACTGACCTCTCTAAACCTAACTTTCCTAACTCGAAATCTTCAAAGCTCGTCCCCGAGCCGCGAGAAGATACCACGATATGCTGACTCTCCAAGTACTGTGACTGACTAAGCGAATCCTTGATCGTCGGGTGTGAGCGACTCACCACAACGGCCATCGTTCCTTTGGTTAACGGCCGGTGCTTTATTTGCGTAGGCACTGATTGCATGACATCGACCGCCACATCGATAAAGCCAGAACTCAAATTCTGATGGAGTTGCTTGCGATTAATCGATGAATTCGACAGACGAATATGTGGTGCTTCCGCGCTCAAGCGCTTCTGTAACGAGGACAGGTAAAAGGTTTCGATTGAGGGGTGCAGGGAGAGCCGGAAGTGTTGATCGCTTTCACTTGGGTTAAATTGCTTAGACGTGAGTACGCTCAGTTGTAGCTGACGTAATGCGCTTTGTACGTCGTTGATAGCTCGCTGCGCGACAGCCGTCGGGCGCATGTGACTGCCGTCGCGCTCGAATAGTGGATCGTCGAAATGAGTTCGCAGCTTGGCGAGAGAGTGACTCACCGCGGGCTGCGACAAGTGAAGCGATCGCGCGGCGGCACTGACACTCCCTTCTCTGTAAATGGCCTCGAAGACCCGAAATAAATTGAGATCAAGTTTCATGTAGAAAGTGTAAATCAATATTTAAATTATGAATAGTTAGTCATTTATTTAATTCATTGGATTTATGGTTTGGTGCTACGTTACGATGATAAAAACTATGCGAGGAGAAGTGCCGTGTCGAAACGAGTCTTTGTAACGGGTGGTGGTAGTGGTCTTGGTCGAGCGCTCGCGCTACGCTACGCCAAAGCCGGTTACCGTGTAGCGATTGGTGATATTAATGAGGCGCGTTTGCAAGAAGTTTCAGACGAACTTGCAGCACTCACAAGTGAAAGCCTTAGTTTTAAGTGCGATACCACCCGAATCAGCGACCTAGAGAACGTGCGCTCCAAGATGACCGAAGCGTGGGGTGGACTCGATATCGTTATTAACAACGCGGGTATTGCCGGAGCGTCTGGCTTCATCGAAGACCTGTCATTAAAGTCGTGGCAGACACTGATTGACGTTAATGTCCTCGGTGTCGTGCGTGGATGCAAAGTATTCGTTCCGTTATTAAAAGATCAACGATCCGGTTCGGTCATCAATATTGCCTCATCGGCCGCTCTGATGACACCACCGTTAATGAGCGCTTACACAGTATCCAAAGCATCTGTGCTTGGACTAAGTGAAACACTTCGCTACGAACTATCGCCGTTTGGTATTGACGTTCATTGTGTTTGTCCCGGCTATTTCAAAACGAATCTTACCGAAAGCCTTGAGTCCAATGGTGCCGCGATGGCCGATTTTGTTACGCGAGTGATGGAGCGCTCACCGATTACCTCGGAAGATATCGCAGAGCAAGTTTTCCAACTACAAGAATCCAAGGACTTCCTTCTTATTCCTCATCAAAATGAGCGAAAGCTTTGGCGGTTAAAGCGTTGGCTTCCAAAGTGGTTTGAGAAAAAGGCAAAACAAACCGCCCAGCTTATGGTGGAGAAATTGAGCTAATGGGGAACATCTATCTAGTTCGGCATGGGCAAGCATCGTGGGACCGTGATGATTACGATCAGCTCAGTGATTTAGGTGCTCAGCAAGCCGCGAAACTCGGCGACTACTGGCGGACATTCGAGGAGCCTTGCGCTGCGGTGTCGGGCACGATGCTTCGTCATCAACAAACCGCCGATGGCTTTTTTAGCGGTTTTGAACAGCGTGTACCGATTCGATTTAATGCGGGCTTCAACGAATTTAACCACGAGCAAGTGCTCTACCGCTACCAGCCAGAATGGCGAGATTTGTCGGTCATGCGGCAATATATCGCTCAGCAAGACGAGCCCGACCGAGTGTTTATGACCCATTTCACAAATGCGCTCGCTCGTTGGATTAGTGGTCAATACGACGACTACGACGAGAGCTTTGTGCGCTTTCGAAGTCGTTGCTATCGTGCTTTAACTCAGATGATCGAAGAGACGAGATTGAGCGCAAACACAGAGGAACAGCCAAAAAATACGGTGGTATTTACGTCAGGTGGTGTGATCGCCATGATCTGCGGCGAGCTCATGGGGTTATCGCATGAAAACAGTCTAAAGCTTAATCGGCGCATCGTGAATAGCAGTGTTACCAAGATCGTTTATTCAGCGGCGGCATCGCATCAAACACAGATCACTCTTGATTCATTTAATAATTACAGCCACCTCGATCAGTTAGGACCGAGGTGGGTGACCCGGAAGTAATCCGAAGGAGTTTTACCATGAATGCCCTTGATAAACTATTTACCCCATTTGTCAGCGAGAAGCTGACGCTTTCAAATCGATTTGTCATGGCGCCAATGACGCGTCAGTTCTCGCCCGGTAGCATACCGAATGAGGGCGTTGCTGGTTACTATGCGCGACGCGCCGAAGGTGGTGTGGGTCTGATTGTAACGGAAGGCACGTGTGTCGATCACCCTGGCGCTCATGGTTATGACAACGTCCCGTCATTTTATGGGGAGGCGGCCCTTGAGGGTTGGCATGAGGTCGTTAAAGCCGTCCATGCAGCGGGTGGCAAAATCGCACCGCAGCTATGGCACGTGGGGGCGGTTCGTAAGCCAGGTAGTGGTCCGAACAAAGAGGCGCCCGCATACAGTCCGAGTGGTGTGTTTAAGCAAGGCAAGCCTAACGGTGTAGCGATGACTCAGGATGATATTAACGATGTTGTTAAGGCCTTCGCCGAGAGCGCGGCAGCAGCGAAAAATATCGGCTTTGACGCAATCGAGTTGCATGGTGCGCACGGGTATTTGATTGATCAGTTTCTATGGGAAGGAACGAATCAACGCGATGATGCTTACGGAGGATCGCTCGAAAGACGTGCTCGTTTTGCGGTAGAGATAATTACCGCGTGTCGCGACGCGGTCGGTGACGAGTTTCCGATTATTTTTCGCCTATCGCAATGGAAGCAGCAAGACTACCAAGCAAAGCTGGCCAACACACCAGACGAACTAGCGACCTTAATTCAGTTGTTGAGTGATGCCGGGGTCGATATTTTCCATTGCAGCACTCGTCGCTTTTGGGAACCTGAATTCGAGGGTTCGGATCTAAACCTAGCAGGGTGGGTGACTAAACTGAGCGGTAAACCCGCCATTACTGTGGGTAGCGTCGGTCTTGACGGTGACTTCATCGGAGAAGGTAATGCCGACTTGACCGGCTCCGCAGAACCGACAGGTATCGAAAAACTGGTGGATCGGTTCGATCGAGGGGAATTTGATTTAGTGGCGGTAGGTCGAGCGCTTTTGGTCGATCCAAACTGGGTGAACAAAATTCGTGAAGGCAATCTTGATGCGATTATGCCGTACACCAAAGACGCTTTGATGTCATTGAGCTAGGACGAAAGTATTATGAACTTTGAATACAGTGAAAAAGTAACGACCTTACTCGGAAAGCTTCAGAATTTCATGGATGAGCACGTGTATCCCAATGAGCAAGCGATGCACGAGGCAGTGTCTGAGGTTCGATGGCAAACACCGCAATTGATGCATGACCTGAAGGCAAAGGCTCGCGAGGCGGGCTTATGGAACCTGTTTTTGCCAAAGAGCTACGGTGAGTACAGCTCGGGTCTGACGAATCTTGAGTATGCACCTCTAGCTGAACTCATGGGTCGGGTGCATTGGGCTCCAGAAGTATTTAACTGCTCTGCACCAGACACAGGCAATATGGAAGTGCTGGCTAGATATGGCACCGAGACGCAAAAGCAGCGTTGGCTCGAACCGTTGCTTCGTGGTGTAATTCGCTCGGCTTTCGCGATGACGGAACCCGATGTCGCCTCAAGCGATGCAACGAATATCGAAACCATGATTCGTCGCGATGGTGATGAGTATGTCATTACCGGGCGAAAGTTCTACATCAGTGGTGCAAATCGAAAAGAGTGTGAAGTGCTGATCGTGATGGGTAAATCCGACCCAGATAACCCGAATCGTTATGTTCAGCAATCAATGATTCTCGTTCCAATGAACACCCCTGGGGTTAACGTCATTCGTCCAATGACGGTAATGGGCTACGACGATGCCCCGGAAGGCCATGCGGAGATTATCTTTGATAACGTCCGAGTGCCGGCCGATTGTATGATTTTAGGTGAAGGTCGTGGCTTCGAAATAGCGCAAGGTCGTTTAGGTCCAGGCAGAATCCATCATTGTATGCGTTCTATCGGTATCGCACAGCGAGCGCTAGATTCAATGTGTGAGCGGGTTAATCAGCGTGTCGCCTTCGGTCGTGAGTTAATCAAGTTTCAGTCGATTCGAGAAGACATCGCCAAGTCGATTTGCGAGATTGAGCAAGCGCGACTGCTAACGCTAAAGGCGGCGGATAAAATGGATCGTGAGGGCAATAAATCC